>NZ_JBVISA010000011.1:0-87409 GCF_055575755.1 Kitasatospora sp. NPDC034035
CAACCGCTCACCCGCACACGACTTGACCTGCCCCACCCTCGCCACACCACAACCAACGACACACAGACCACAAAGTCACCGGCATTGGGCCTAGGACTGGCGGGGCCGTACGGCCAGGCCTTGCGGCCGGGAGTCACGGCCGGGAGTTACGGTCAGGCCTTACGGCAGGGACTGGCGACAGGCGGTCCGCAGCACCTCGAACCCGACCTGGATGAACCGTCCGAGCACGATCGATCGTCTGCATCCGCACCCCCCCTGAGCAGGGGCGTTGCGCTCGGTGTGGGCTCGGTTGCGGCGAGTCGGTACGGTCGGGGGTATGACCACAGCCATGATCACCGGCGCGACCGCCGGCATCGGAGCCGCGTTCGCCCGCCGGCTCGCCCGTAGCGGCTACCAGCTCGTCCTGGTGGCGCGGGACACCGAGCGCCTGGAGCGCGCCGCCGCCGACCTGCACGGCACGTACGGCGTCGAGGCGGAGGTGCTGACCGCCGACCTCGCGACCGACGCGGGCATCGGCGCCGTCGAGGCCCGGCTCGCCGACTCCGCCCGCCCGGTGGACCTTCTGATCAACAACGCCGGCTTCGGCAACAAGGGCGCGTTCGGGGCCGTCCCGCTGCAGGACGAGCTGGACATGCTGAAGGTGCACATCGAGGCGATCCTGCGGCTGACCACGGCGGCGCTGCCCGGCATGCGTGAGCGCCGGCGGGGCGCGATCGTCAACGTCGCCTCGGTGGCGGCCTTCCTGCCGCGCGGCACGTACGGGGCGAGCAAGGCCTGGGTGGTCAGCTTCACCCAGGGCGTGCTGCGTGACCTGGGCGGCACGGGCGTGCGGATGATGGCGCTGTGCCCGGGCTTCACCCGGACGGAGTTCCACGAGCGGGCCGGCATGGGCACCGGCAACATCCCGTCCTGGTCCTGGCTCTCCGCCGAGCGGGTGGTGGACGAGGCGATGCGCGACCTGGCCCGCGGCCGGTCGTTGTCCGTGCCGGGCAAGCGGTACAAGGTCGCGGTGGCGATCGCCCGGGTGCTGCCGTCCGGCGGGCTCGGCGGCCTCTCCTCGAAGGCGGCGCGCACCTACCGCACCGACTGACGGCCGCAGCTGTCCGAGGAGTCGGTCGGTCGGGGCGAGCGGGGCGGTCGGGCGGGGCGGTCGGCTGCCAAGACTGCCAGAGCGGTCGGGCGGGGAATAGAGCGAATCTCACTATTAGCTTGTCTAACTATGAGCTATCCTCCCTATATTGATCCCCGTCCGACCCGCCGACCCAGGGAGGCCCGCCCTTGAGGCCAGCCACCATCCGATGGACCCCGCCCGAGCGCGCCGAGGGCGAGCCCCGCCCGCCGGCCCAGTGGCGGCGCATCCTCGCGCTCTTCCGCCCGTACCGAGGTCGCCTGACCACCGTCGGGCTGCTGGTCGCCGCATCCGCCGTGGTCTCGGTGGTCTCGCCGTTCCTGCTGAAGGCCGTCCTGGACACCGCCATCCCGCAGGGCCGCACCGGGCTGCTCAGCCTGCTCGCGCTCGGGATGATCCTCACCGCCGTGGTGAACAGCATCTTCAACGTCCTGCAGACGCTGATCTCCACCACCGTCGGCCAGCGCGTCATGCACGACCTGCGCACCGCCGTCTACGGGCACCTGCAGCGGCAGTCGCTGGCCTTCTTCACCCGCACCCGCACCGGCGAGGTGCAGTCCCGGATCGCCAACGACATCGGCGGCATGCAGTCAACGGTGACCTCCACCGCGACCAGTCTGGTCTCCAACCTCACCGCGGTGGTCGCCTCCGTCGTGGCCATGGTCGCCCTCGACTGGCGGCTCACCGTCGTCTCCCTGGTCCTGCTCCCGCTGTTCGTCTGGATCAGCCGCCGGGTCGGCCAGGAACGCAAGAAGATCACCACCGAGCGGCAGAAGCAGCTGGCCGCGATGAGCTCGGCGGTCCAGGAGTCGCTCTCGGTCAGCGGCATCCTGCTCGGCCGCACGATGGGCCGCTCCGACTCGCTCGCCCGCGAGTTCACCGGGCAGTCCGACCAGCTCGCCGACCTGGAGGTCCGGGCCAGCATGGCCGGGCGCTGGCGGATGAACACCATCCAGATCGTGATGGCCGCGATGCCCGCGCTGATCTACTGGGCGGCCGGGCTGACCTCCGCCGCCGGCGCGCCGATCGTCTCGGTCGGCACCCTGATCGCCTTCGTCACCCTCCAGCAGGGCCTCTTCCGCCCCACCGTGAGCCTGCTGTCCACCGGCGTGGACGTACAGACCTCGCTCGCGCTCTTCCAGCGCATCTTCGAGTACCTCGACCTGCCGGTGGAGATCGCCGAACCGGCCGACCCGGTCACGCTGCCCGAGCTCCGCGGCGAGGTCCGCTTCGAGCACGTCGACTTCCGCTACGACCCCGCGCAGGAGCGCCCGACCCTCGCCGGCCTCGACCTCAAGGTCCCCGCCGGGAGTTCACTGGCCGTGGTCGGCGAGACCGGCTCCGGCAAGACCACCCTCAGCTACCTCGTCCCGCGGCTGTACGACGTCACCGGCGGCCGGGTCACCCTGGACGGCGTCGACGTGCGCGAACTCTCCTTCGACACCCTGGCCCGCGCGGTCGGCGTCGTCTCCCAGGAGACCTACCTCTTCCACGCCTCCGTCGCCGAGAACCTGCGCTTCGCCAAGCCCGACGCCACCGACGCCGAACTGGTCGAGGCCGCCCGGGCCGCACAGGTCCACGACACCATCGCCGCCCTGCCGGACGGCTACGACACCCTGGTCGGCGAGCGCGGCTACCGCTTCTCCGGCGGCGAGAAGCAGCGCCTCGCGCTCGCCCGGACGATCCTGCGCAACCCGCCGGTGCTCATCCTCGACGAGGCCACCAGCGCGCTCGACAACCGGACCGAGCGCGCCGTCCAGCAGGCCGTCGACACCCTGGCCGCCGGCCGCACCACCATCACCATCGCACACCGGCTCTCCACCGTCCGCGCCGCCGACCAGATCGCCGTCCTGGACCACGGCCAGGTGGTCGAACTCGGCACCCACGACCAGCTGGTGGAGCTGGATGGCCGGTACGCGGCCCTGCTGCGCCGGGAAGCGCCGGAGGCGGCCGCCCTGCCGGAACCCGTTCTCGGTCACGCCTGAACCCGCCGGTCGGACCCGGGGGTTGGGCCTGCCCGTTCGGACCCGCAAGTCGGACCCGAAGTCGGACCCGAAGTCGTAGCCGGGAGTCGGGCCCGGGAGTCGGACCCGCCGCTCGGAGCCTGGGGGGCGAACCCGTCGGCGGTCAGGCGGCCTTCGGTACCTCGTTGTAGCTCTCTGCGACCTCCTGGCCGGAGAGCCGCTGGATCGCCGCCATCACCTCGTCGGTCACCTGCCGACGGGCCTTCAGCGAGCGGGCCTGCCCGTGCAGCTCGTCGAAGTGCAGCGGCTCGCCGAAGCGGACCGTCACCTTCTTGAGCCGCGGCACGCGCTTGCCCACCGGCAGGATCTCCTCCGGCCCCTCCAGCGCCACCGGCACCACCGGCACGCCCGCGGTCAGCGCGAGCCAGGCGACGCCCGTCTTGCCCCGGTAGAGGCGGCCGTCCAGCGAGCGGGTGCCCTCGGGGTAGATGCCGAAGGCCTTGCCGTCCTCCAGGATCTCCAGCGCCGACTCCAGTGAGGCCTGAGCGGAACGGTAGGTGCCGCGCTCGACCGGCACCGCGCCGATCGCCTCGAAGAAGCCCTTGGAGAGCTTGCCCTTGAGTCCGGGCGCGGTCCAGTACTCGGCCTTGGCGAGGAAGTGCACCCGGCGCGGGGCGGTCAGCGGGATCACCACGCTGTCGATGAACGACAGGTGGTTGCTGGCCAGGATCACCCCGCCCTTGCGCGGCACGTTCTCGGCACCCTCGATGACCGGCCGCCAGATACCCCGCGAAACGGGTTTCAGCACCAGCCTGGTGGCGAGATCGAGCATGTTCCCTCCCTGGACGAACGACCGCCCGGGAGGTCCCGGGCCTGCATCAGATCCGCAGACTACGACACCCACCCCCGCGCCCGTCCACTCCCGGCCGCCGTGGCGAACACCACGGCCGGGTAGGGTACGGCCGTCCGTACCGAGCACGACCCCGCAGTACCCAGGAGGGCACGATGGAGACCACCGAGGCGATCAAGGCCTTTTTCGACCGCTTCGACCAGGATGGCGACGGCAAGATCACTCCGGCCGAGTACGCCCTGGCCGCGAACGAGATGGGCGACCACGACGTCACCATCTCGATGGCCGAGGCGCTGATCCACAGCATGGACACCAACCACGACGGCGTCCTGACCTTCGAGGAGTTCCTGGCTGCCCGCCGGCGCTGAGCCCGCGCCGACGGGGCCGGTCGCCGTACCGGCGGCGCCGGCCCCGTCAGGAGGTCCCGTCCGGAGGCTCGTCCGGAGGCTTCGTCCGGAGACTCCACCGCTTGTGCTCCGGGCCCAACCGCCCCCGCGCTCCGGGGTCCTGGTCCTACCGCTTGTCCACCGGGAACACCCGGCGCACCACCCGTTCCGCCGCCCCGCCGTCGTCCCAGACGCAGAACTTCGCGCGGAACCGCGCCCGCGCCCCCGGCGCCGGATCGCCCGCCAGCAGCGCCCACGTCAGCTCGTCCGCGGTCTCCGTGACCGCGCCCGGCGGCTCCGCGAACAGGTCGAAGTAGACGCCGCGCTCCCGCTGGTACTCCTCCCAGTCCGGGGCGAAGATCACCACCGGCCGGTCCAGCACCGCATAGTCGAACATCATCGACGAGTAGTCCGTCACCAGCACGTCCGCCGCGAGGTAGAGGTCCTCGACGACCGGGTGCGCCGAGACGTCCACGATCTCCGCCGCTTTCCCCTCGGCCGTCAGGTCGCCCGGCCCGCCGGTGTGGAAGTAGTGCGTGCGCACCAGCAGCGTGAAGTCCGGGCCCAACCGCCGGGCCAGCTCGGCCACGTCCAGCAGCGGCAGGTAGCCGCCCTTGCCGCCGCGGTGGGTCGGCGCGTACAGCACGGCCCGGGTGCCCGGCCGCAGCCCCAGCCGCTCGCGCACCGCGCGCACCTCGTCCGGGTCGGCGTCGGTCAGCCGGTCGTTGCGCGGGTAGCCGGTGTCCAGCATCTCGTACCGGCCGGGGAAGGCGCGGGCGAAGTGCTCGCTGGTGTGCGGGTTGGGGGAGACCAGGAAGTCCCAGCGGTCGATGGCCTCCTGGAGCAGGTCGAAGTCCATCCCCTCCGCTGCGGAGGGGCGGTCGCGCAGGTCCATGCCCATGGCCTTGAGCGGGGTGCCGTGCTGGGTCTGCACGTGCACCGAGCCCGGCCGCTTGACCATCGTGCGCGGGAAGTTGACGTTGTTGACGAAGTACTTGGCGGTCGCCATCACCTTGAGGTAGGCGGGGGTGTTGACGATCACGTACGGCACCCCGGGCGGCAGCGTGGCGGCCTGCCGGCGGTTCTGCACCACCCACACGCCCCGGATCCGCGGCGCGAGCTCCTTCGCCTTCTCGTAGATCGCCGCCGGACTGCACGCGTAACCCCGGTGCCAGTACGCGGCGTAGACCGCCAGGTTCTCGTCCAGCGGCAGCCGGCGGAAGGCGTTGTACGCGGTGAACCGGGCGCCGCTGCGCACCCCCTTCTTCACCGCGGGCGCCATCGCCCGCGCCCCGCGCTTGAGTTCGCGCGGCAGCCGGCCGGTGCGGCGCAGCTCGGCGTACGCGATCCGGGCGCCGCGCGAGGCCAGCCGGTACTGCACGCCGCGCACCCCGCCGGGGAAGCGGTAGCCCGTCGGGCGGTGGCGGTCGAAGTGCCGGGCGATCCGCTGGAAGAACGTTTTGCGCAGGTCGACGGGGACCAGCCCGGGGGTGTCGTAGACGTTGAGCGCCTGGCGGACGGTCCGGTCGAAGACCAGGGTGCGCAGCGAGTCCGGGACGGTTGGGCCGGGGCGGTCCGCGCGGTCCAGGAAGGCGAAGATCGCGTCGTACTGGGCGAAGACGTCGGCGTGCTTGGGGGAGGCGGTGGCGGTGATCGCGCCGTCCCGGCCGCGCCGGTAGTTGTAGCAGGGGCGGTCGAGGTAGCGCAGCCGCTCGGCGGCCAGCAGCGCGGGGTAGGTGACCGAGATGTCCTCGTAGTAGCCGCGGCCGAAGGAGACGCCGAGGCCGTCCAGGAACTCGCGCCGGAACACCTTGTTCCACACCGACATCACGGTCTGGAACAGCGCCGGGTGCTCGGCCAGGGTGCAGCCCTCGACCAGCGGGGAGCCGGTCAGCACGTGGCGCCAGGGGTTGGACTCCGTCCCGCCGTCCGGGTAGACGTGGGTGAAGTCGGTGATCAGCACGTCGGCCGGGGTCTCGCGGCGGCGCTCCTGCGTCAGCTCGTCGAGGATCACGCTGACGGTCCGCTCGGGCACCCAGTCGTCGCTGTCCAGGAACCAGACGTACTCGCCGCGCGCGTGCGGCAGGGCGGCGGTGCGGGCCCCGCCGAGGCCCTGGTTCTCGGTGAGGTGCAGCACCCGCAGCCGGGGGTCGCGGGCCGCGTAGGCGTCCAGGATCGCGCCGGAGCCGTCGGGGGAGAGGTCGTCGACCGCGATGACCTCGAAGCGGGACTCCAGGGCGGGGGTGTCGCCGAGGATCGAATCGAGGCAGCGCGGCAGGTACCGCTCCACGCCGTGGACCGGGAGCACGATGCTGAGGAGGAGGGACACGGTGGCCGAGTCTACCGATCCACCGGGCGCGACCTGCGTGGACGTCCGGTGCGGAGGTCCTGCCGGGGATCCGCGGGTTTTGCCGGTGGCAGCTGGTGGCAGCCGTGGCGGCCGGTCGGTGGGATCCGCGGGGGGTGACCCGGAACCGCCGGTGCCGGGCCCCTCACGGGGCGGCACCGGCAGTCAGGTGGCGGCCCGGCCGACCCTCTACGGCCGACCGCCGGTCCGGGCACCGCGCGAGCCTGGCCACCGCAGCGTCGAGGCGGCCGGGCAGTGGCTCGCGGGAGCCGGAGTTCTTCATCACTCGAACACGCACCTGGGTGCGGTGCGGGCACCGGCGCGTGCATCAGATATTGCTTGGAGGTTCGGCGGGAGTCAATCCCTCGAATGTGTTCACTTCATGAATTCGGGCGGAGCCGGGAGCGGGTGGGAGCTGGCGGGCGGCGGAGACGGGCGGAGACGGGTAGTGGCGGGCGGTGGCGGACGACGGTGGGCAACGGTGAGTGATGACCCCGAAGATCACTTTGTCGATCTGGCGGCTGTCCCCTATATGCGGTGTCCACATGTGGAGTCCCCGCGGGTGTGCGCGGGCGCCCCACCCGGTGCCGAGTCGCGTCCCGCCACAGCGCCCCCGTGCGCCGGGCGCGTACCGCGCACACGGGCGCCGGGCCCGCACCTCCTGGCCCTGCTGACGGATGGCCGGTCGTGCACCATCATTGATGCCTAGTCGTGATCGGCCGGGTGGCCCCTGGTGCACCGTCAGTTGACGCCACACGATACGGTGGCACAACACCAAGGACGGTTGCGCGAAGGCCGTCTGTCACGGATAGTCTTCGCCTCACGGCCCTGGCGCCTCGTAGGGGTGGGAAAACTGATGGAACACATGCAAGTGCGGACTCGGCCCCGTGTGCCGGCGATCCAGTGCGGTGTCGGCACGACCGGCCGCCGGATCGAACGGCACCTGGCCGTGCTCGGCGCGCCCGCGCTCCCGGCGGTGGACACCGCCGAGGCGCTCGGGTTGATAAGGGAGCTGACGCCGCGCGGCGGCGAAGCCCCGGCGACCCGGCGTCGCCACACCAGGATCTCGCTGCTGACACCGCTGCGTCGGCTGCGGCGGAGCCTCTTCGGCGGGCGCGGCTAGGGGTTCGTCCCCGGTCGGCGTCAGTCGTTGTCCCGTCCTGGTCGGGAGCAGGCCCGGTGGACCATCCGGTCCGCCGGGTCATTGGCGTATCCGGGCAGCTGCCGTCGGGGAGCCGGGCGGGCGGCCGCTGTCCCGAGCCGGGCGGGGGCTGTCCCGAGCCGGGCGGGGCTGGTCGAGGCCCGGGCTGTGGTCTGAACCTTTCACCCTATGCGAGTTTGCCTCCCTGGCAAGCCGAGTCGGCGAGGCAGTACGCCGAGCCCCCTGACCTGGGTCAGGATGGCGCCATGGCGGACAACAAGAACTCCACCCCGGCCGGTCTGTTCCAGACCACCACCTTCGAGATCACCACGGGCAGCCGCGAGGTCGCCCTCGACATCACCGACCGCTGCGCCGCGTTCCTCGACGAGCGGGCCGCCGGGCGCGACGGCCTGCTCAACGTCTTCGTCCCGCATGCCACCGCCGGGATCGCCGTCCTGGAAACCGGCTCCGGCAGCGACTACGACTTCCTCGCCACCCTGCGCGCACTGCTCCCGGCCGACGACCGCTGGAGCCACCGGCACGGCAGCCCCGGCCACGGCCGGGACCACGTGGTGCCCGGACTGGTCGCCCCGCACGCCACCCTGCCCGTGCTCGGCGGCCAACTCGCGCTCGGCGTCTGGCAGTCGGTGGTGCTGGTCGACACCAACGGGGACAATCCGCGCCGTACCGTCCGGCTGTCCTTCCTGGGCTGACTCCCGTCGGGCCGGCCGGCCCCCCATCAGGCCGATTGCCATGTCCGGTGGCTACCGGCCGACGTGCGCGGCCACGGCCGTGAGGTAGCGCTCGATCGCCAGGTGCTGGCAGAGCAGCGCGACCGGGCGGCCGAGGCGCGCGTACCAGGCGGAGAGCCGGGAGAACGCGGTGACCTCGAACCACACCTCGCCGTCGGCGTCCATGGACACCAGGAAGGCCTCCTCGCCGCACTCCGGGTGCCCGGGGAGCGTCCCGTACGCGAACCCGACCCGGTCCGGCTCGTCCACGGTCCACACCACCCGGCAGGGGATCACCAGACGCGGCCACCGACTCCCCGGCAGGCTCAGCCGCAGCAGGACCGTGTCCCCGTCGCGGGCCGGCCCGCCGGGGTGGACCGCGAAGCCGGTGCCCAACTGGGTGCCCCAGCCGAGGACGTACCGCCCGGCCCGCTGCAGTACCTCCGGCCCGTGCCCGAGGTGCACCCGCCGCCGCAGGTGTGCGTAGCCGTCCGGCAGCCGCCCGCCCCGGGTGGCCCCCACCTCGGCGTACGACGGGGCGGTGGCGCGGGCGGCGAGCAGGCGCTGATGGAGATCGGTAGCCATGCCGGTCACGGTAGCCGTCGGCCAGGCCCGCCCGGTCGGCGGGCCGACGGCTGCCGACTGCCGGCGGACGGGCCATGGCGGACGGGCGGGCTGCGAACGGGCTGCGGCGGACGGCGTTCGGCGAACAGCTTTCAGGCAACAGATATCAGCGAACGTTTTCTGAAATCTGTTCGCTGTCATCTGTCTGCTGTCATCTGTTCCCTCAACGCCGTGCCCCTCCGCCGTCCGCTTCGGTCAGTCGTCCAGCGAGATCGCGTTCTTGGCCCGCTCCACCGATTCCTCGGCGGCCGGTCCGCCCGGGTTCTCCGTCGCCAGAGCCTGGTTGAGTTCGACGAACGGGCGCAGCCGCTCCTCGTACGAGGCGAGGGCGGTGCGGTGGTCGCCGGCGGATCGGGCGAGTGCGTCGGCGAGGACGTGGGCGCCGACCAGGGCGAGGCTGGTGCCCTGGCCCGACAGTGGGGAGGCACAGTAGCCCGCGTCCCCGAGCAGGGCGATCCGGCCGTGTGACCAGCGGTCCATCCGGATCTGCGTCATCGTGTCGCAGTAGAGGTCGGGCGCCTCGGCCAGCGCCTTCAGCAGCCTCGGGGTCTCCCAGCGCAGCGCCGACATCCGCTCGGCGACGACCGCCCGCTGCGCCTCCGGACTGCGCCGGCCCTCCGGAAACGGCTCACCGGCGAAGCCGAAGGTGATCCGCAGCTCGGTGTTGTCGCGTACCGGGTAGACGCCGTACCCGGCCTCGCCGTCGCGCAGCCACAGCTGCCAGTCCTCCAGGTCGAGGAAGTTGTCCGCGCTGAAGATCGCCAGGTGCATCCCGAGGTGGCGGGCGAAGCGCTCCTCGGGCCCGAAGGCCAGTCGGCGCACGGCCGAGTGCAGTCCGTCGGCGCCCACGACCAGGTCGTACCGGCGCGGCTCGCCGTGCTCGAAGGAGACCCGGACGCCTTCCTCGTCCTGGTCGAGCGCGGTCACGCTGTCCCCGAACACGAACCGGCTTGCCCCTTCCTCGGTGGCACGCTCGTGCAGGTCCGGACGAGGTCGTCTCGCAGCAGCTCGAGGTCGTCGTTGTCGAGCCGCCCGCTGCTGATCGTGTGCTCGGTGGAGCGGTGGACCTCGCGGCCGTCGCCGTCCAGGACGGACATGCCCCGCATCCGGGTGCGCCGGGCGCGGACCTGTTCCAGCACGCCCAGTCGTTCGACCACCTCCAGCGCGACACCCCGGATGTCCACGGCCTGCCCGCCGCCGCGCGGCCCGGGAGCGCGCTCCACCACCGTGGGGGCGAAGCCCCGGCGGCTCAGCAGTGCGGCGAGCGCGGTACCGGCGATGCCACTGCCGGAGATGAGCACGGTCTTCATTGGTCGCTCCTCGCTGTCCGTCCGCGCGCGGTGTCGCGCGTCGGCTCGTACGCTGTACGCGGGTTGAATGTACGGCGTACGCGTAGGCCTTCCAAGTGCTGTTCCACCGCCTCTGATCTAGTGCAGCGAGCCGATCCGTAGCGGCGCTCCTGGTAGCGTCTGAACTAGTACAGTTCGGGCCGTCGCGGAATGAGATCCGCGTCACACGAGAGAGTGGGCCGCATGACCGCCGGATCCGAGTCCACCCCGCCGTACCGGCGCATCGCCGACGAGATCGCGGGGCGGATCGCCGACGGCACGCTCGCGCCGGGCGAGCAGGTGCCGTCGACGCGGCGGATCGCCCGTGAGTGGCACGTCGCGCTGGCCACGGCCACCAAGGTGCTGACCACACTGCGGCTGGAGGGGCTGGTCGAGACCCGGCCCAGGGTGGGCACCGTGGTGGCCGCCACCGCTGCGCCCGGGCCTGCTGCGCCCGGGCCCGCTGCTCCCGTGCCCGGTGCGCCCGGGCCCGCTGCTCCCGTGCCCGGTGCGCCCGGGCCCGCTGCTCCCGTGCCCGCCGGACCCGTTGCCGCCGCGCCCGCGTCGATGTCCGCCGCACCGTCGGCCTCGGGGCCGTCCGTCGAGCTGACCACGGAGCGGATCGTCCGGGCCGCGATGGAGATCGCCGACCGTGAAGGGCTCGCGGCGCTCTCCATGCGCAGCATCGCGGCCCGGCTCGGCGTCGCCGTGATGTCCCCCTACCGCTACGTCCCGAGCAAGGACGACCTGGTGCTGCTGATGGCGGACGCGGCGTTCGGAGAGGAGTCGTACCCGGCAGAACCACCGGCGGCGTGGCGGGCGCGGCTCGAGATCGGCGCGCACACACTGTGGCGGATCTACCGGCGCCACCCATGGCTCGCCCAGGTCGGCGCGCTCACCCGCCCGCTGATGCTGCCCGCCCTGCTGGACCACGCCGAATGGGCGCTCACCGCGCTCGACGGTCACGGGCTCGACGCCACGACCATGCTCGACCTGCACGTCCTGCTCTACAGCTACGTCCAGGGGATCGCCGTCCACCTGGAACGGGAGGCCCAGGCCGAGGCCACCACCGGCCTCACCGAGGACCAGTGGATGGACCATCAGGGTCCGGCCCTGACCGCGATCGTCACCGGCGAACGCCATCCCGTGTTCGCGCGTACGACCGGCAGCCTCGGCAACGGCTACGACCTCGACCTGGACGCGTTGTTCGCCTTCGGGCTGAAGCCGCTGCTGGACGGCGTCGCCGCCATGATCGAGTCGGCCGGGAGCGGGAGCGGGAGCGGGAGCGGGAGCGGGAGCGGGAGGGGGAGCGGTAAGGGAATCCGGTCGCGGGAGCGGCAGGGAAGCGAGGCCGGGATCGGGGCCGTCTTGCGGCGGGGCGGAGTGGCGGAGTAGGAAGGCGGCATGAGCGACAGCGTGACGGACGAGTCCACGGCGGTCTGCGAGCTCGCCCCCGAGGGCGGTGCCGAGGCGGCGCTGCGGCACGACCCGGCGGCGACCGGGCCGCGCGCCGACTGTGTGCTGTGCGGCGAGCCGACCGAGCTGCCCGCCGATCAGCCGGGCAGCACGCTCTGCCCGGTGTGTGCCTGGCAGCAGGCGCAGCGGATCGCCTGCTCGGGCTGATGCCGGTCCCCGGTTGAGTCGGCGGCGTTACGCGTCCTCCCGCCCGGCCAGGGCCAGGGTCGAGCCGCGCCGCCCCTTGCGGACCATCAGCTGGGCCGAGATGCGGCTGCGCAGGTCGGCGACGTGGCTGACGATTCCGACCGCCCGGTCCCGTTCGCGCAGGCCGTCAAGGACGTCCATCACCTCCTCCAGGGACTGCTCGTCGAGGGTGCCGAAGCCCTCGTCGATGAACAGGGTGTCCAGCGGCATGCCGCCCGCCTCGTCGGTGACCACGTCGGCCAGGCCCAGGGCGAGGGAGAGCGAGGCGAAGAAGCTCTCGCCGCCGGAGAGGGTCGCGGTGTCCCGCTCGGTGCCCGTCCAGGCATCCACCACCCGCAGGGCCAGGCCCGAGCGCCTGGTGCCGTTGCCCCGGTCGTCGCTGTGCACCAGGGTGTAGCGGCCGCCGGACATCCGGACCAACCGGTCGCTGGCGGCCGCCGCGACCTGCTCCAGCCGGGCCGCCAGGACGTACGACTCCAGGCGCATCCGCAGCCGGTTCTCGGCGGAGGTGCCGGCGGCCAGGGTGGCGAGCCGGTTGATCCGCCCGTACCGGTCCAGCGCCGGAGCCAGTTCGGCGGCGAGCCCGGCCAGCTGCCGTCCGATCGTGGCCAGTGCCTCGCGCCGCTCGCGGGCCGCCGCCTGAGCGGCGTGTGCCTCTCCGAGCCGGTCGGTGGCGGTGCGGAGGGCGGCTGCGGCGGCGGGCAGGTCGACCGGGGGACGGGCCGCGGCCTCGGCCAGCTCCGGGAGGTCGAGCTCACGCCGGACGGCGGCGGTCTCCGCGCGGTGCCGCTCCAGCCGGGCTTCCAGCCGCTCGCGCTCCTCGCGCGGCAGCAGCACTGCCAGTGCCGCCTCGGCGTCCGGGAAGCCCGCCACGGCGGCGGCCTTGCCCAGCTCGCCCTCGGCCTCGTCGAGCCGGGCGGCCGCCTCCGCACTGGTCCGGGCCGCCGCCGCCGCGGTGGCGACCTGTTCGGTGAGCCGGGTCAGGGCCGCGGCCCGGTCGGCGACCGAGGCCGCCTCACCCCGGGCAGCTGTCACCCGGGCGGTCAGCGCCTCCCGCTCGGTGTCGAGCTTCAGCAGCCGGTCGGTGAGGACGGCGGCGCGTTCCTTGGCCTCGTGCAGCTCGTCGCCACGGCGGGTGCGGTCCCGGGACAGCCGGGCGATCTCCTGCTCGACGCGGCCGAGCGCCTCCGCCGTGTGCCGGGCCTCGCGGTGTTCGCGCTCCAACGCGGCGAGGGCCCGCACGAGCGCGTCCGCACCGTCCGCACCGTCCGGTCCGGCCGCCCCGGCGGCGGCGGCCTCGCGCACCCGCAGGGCGGTCAGTGTCTGGTCGGCCGCCGTCCACGCCTGTTCGGCGTCGGCCTGGGCGCGGCGGGCCCGCTCCTCGTCCTGGGCGCCGACCCGGCTGCCGGGCGCCGCTTCGGCGGGTGCCGGGTGATCGGGCGAGCCGCAGACCCGGCAGGCCTCGCCCGAGCGCAGCTGTTCGGCCAGTTCGGCGGCCATGCCCGTCAGGCGCCGGTCCCGCAGGTCCAGGCTGTGCTCGCGGGCGTCCAGTGCGGCGGTGCGCAGCTCGGCGACCCGCGGTTCGGCCGCCGCGATCTCGGTGCGCAGGCCGTCGCGCTCCCGGGCCGCGTCCAGGCGGGCGGCCGACTCGGTGCGCTGCCCGTCCAGTTGCTCGACCCTGGCGGTTGCCGCCCGGGCCGCGGAGTGTTCCTCCTCCAGCCGGTTCAGCTCGCCCTCGAACTCGGCCAGCCAGTCCTCGGCCTCCTCCGCCAGTGCCTCGGCGGCACTTCGCTCCGCCGTCAAGGAGCGCTGTTCGCGGGCGAGTTCGGCGCAGTGCCGCTCCTCCGCCCGGGCCGCCTCCAGCCGGACCACCTCGGCCCGCAGCCGCAGCTCGGCCTCGGCCAGCTCGGCGGCGCCGGCCCCGTCGAGCGGCCGGCCGCCCTCGCCGGTGGCGGCGGCCAGCGTCTCGCGGTGCCGGCGCTCCGCCGCCTGGGCGCGCCGGAGCGCCTCGGCCGCGCTCTCCCGCAGCCGCAGCGCGGACTCCACCCCGACGGCCTCCTGAGCGGCGGCCAGCCGCTGCCGGTCCCGCGCCGCGTCCGGCTCGAACCCGGCCAGCCGCTCGGCCCGGTCCAGCGCCTCCCGGTGTCGGCGCTGCCGCCCGGCCAGCTCCTCGGCGGCCTCTCGGTGCCGCTGGGCCGCGCGCTGCGCCTCCCCGGCGCCCGCGAGCGCCGACTCCGCGACGGCGAGTTGCTCGGCCGCGCCGCCGCGCAGGATCGCCGCCCAGCCGAGCACCCCGGAGGTCGGCCCGGCGTCACCGTCCTCGGCCGGGGCCCAGCCCTCGACGGGCTCGGCGCCGGGACCGGCCGCCTGCTCGGCCTTGCTGGCGAGGTCGCGCAGCCGGCGCCGGCCGGCCTGGACCTCGGCCTCCTGGGCGCGCCGCTGCTCGGCCAGCCAGTCCTCGACGAACCGGTACCGCTCGGTGTCGAACAGCCGCCGCAGCAGCTTGCCCCGCTCCTCCGAATCGGCCTTGAGGAAGCGGGCGAAGTCGCCCTGCGGCAGCAGCACCACCTGGCAGAACTGCTCCCGGTTCATGCCGATCAGCCGGAGGATCTCCTCCCCGACCTCCTGGTGCGACTTGCTGAGCCCCCGCCAGCCCGCCGTGCCGTCGCCCGTGTCGGCGACCCACTCGCGCAGCAGGGTCTGCGCCCGCTCGACGGTGGTGCCGGTGCCGACCTTCTTCGGCCGGCGCTGCTCCGGCAGGCGGGTGATCTGCAGCCGCCGCCCGCCGAGGGTCAGCTCCAGCCGGACCTCGGTCAGCCGCTTGGGGTCGGCGTGGTCGCTGCGCAGCCGGTTGGCTCGGCGGGCGCCCGGCGTCTCGCCGTACAGGGCGAAGCAGACCGCGTCCAGCACGCTGCTCTTGCCCGCGCCCGTCGCGCCGCGCAGCAGGAACAGCCCGCCGGCGGCGAGTGCGTCGAAGTCCACCGTCTCGGAGCCCGCGAACGGGCCGAAGGCGGTGACGGTGAGCCGGTGCAGCCTCATCGGGGCAGGTCCGCCTTCCGGTCGGTGGTCTCCCGGACGCGCTCGAAGCCCTCGCGCAGCCAGCCGAGCTCGTCCGGCGCCGGCTCGGCTCCGGGACGGACGTGCCGCAGGAAGCCCTCGGCGATCTCCAGGTCGCCCCGGCCGCTCACCCGTGCCGCGTAGGAGGACGAGGACTCGGCCTCGGTCTCCTCGGGGTCGAAGAGCAGTTGCAGGGTGTGCGGGAAGCGGCGGCGCAGCTTCTCCATCGGCTCGCTCGGCCGGGCCGCGTCGGTGAGCGTGGCCTGCACCCAGGACTGCTCGTGCTCGGCGTACTCCTCGTCGGTGAGCAGCGCCTCCAGGCTGTCGCGAAGGGTGGCGAGGCGGCGCGGCTCGGGGCAGGGGACGCGCTCGGCGGTCACCGAGCCGTCGGCCGCGAGGTCGACCAGCCACATGCTCTTGCGCTGCTTCGCCTCGGAGAAGGAGTAGGCGAGCGGGGAGCCGCTGTAGCGCAGGTGCGGGGCGAGCGTCTGGCAGCCGTGCAGGTGGCCGAGCGCGACGTAGTGCACCCCGTCGAACACCGAGGCGGGCACCGCGGCGACGCCGCCGACCGCGATGTCCCGCTCGCTGTCGCTCGGTGCGCCGCCGGTGACGAAGGCGTGCGCCAGCACCACCGCCCGGGTCCCGGCCGGGCGCGCTGCCAGATCGGCCCGCACCTCGTCCATCGCGGCCCCGAGCACCGCCGCGTGCCCGCCCCTCGCCAGGCCGAACCGCTCGCGCACCAGCGTCGGCTCCAGGTACGGCAGCCCGTACACGGCCACCGGCCCGTGCTCGTCCGCCAGCAGCACGGGAGTGGCGCACTGGCCGGGATCCGTCCGCAGGTGGATCCCGGCCCTCCCGATCAGTCCCGCGCCGACCCCCAGCCGGCGGGCCGAGTCGTGGTTGCCGCTGATGAACACCGTCGGCACGCCCAGATCCGCCAGCCGGTGCAGCACGTCGTCGAACATCGAGACCGCTTCCAGCCCCGGCAGTGCCCGGTCGTACACGTCCCCCGCGACCAGCACGGCGTCCACACCCTCGGCCCGGACCACATCCACCAGGTGGTCCAGGAAGGCCCGCTGGGCGTCATGCAGGCTCTCCCGGTGGAACGAACGCCCGAGATGCCAGTCAGAGGTATGCAGCAGTCGCATGGTCCCCGACCCTAACCCGCACCACTGACAATCCCACCCGGATCCGTGGAGGCATGCGTCTCACGGGTACCGGGGGTCGGTCGGGGTGCTTTCGCCCCATCGGATCGTCGGTCAAGTCGACACGATCTCTCTCGCCTCTCCCGCGCCCCTTCCTTTCGAGGCGCGCTGTTCGATTACTCGGAGTGGATTGTCAGTGGCTCTGTGTATGTTCCTCGACGTCGGCAGCTCCGCCGTTCGGGGTGGCCGGCGCTGTCGGGTGTCGGGTGATCGAGGAACGGATCGAGGAACAGGAGGAGCCATGGCTGCTGTGCGGGAGCTGGTGCGCGAGGTGGCGGGTGTCGCGGGGCGGCGCCGGCGGGTGCTGGTGCTGGCCGGGTCGAAGCAGGGGGGTGCCGGTGGGGCGCCGGGCGGTGGGTCCGGTGGGGCGGTGCCGCCCGGGGGCGGACGGCCGCCGGGCGGGCGTGCGGGAGGAGGTGGTGCGCGGGCGCGGCGGAGCGAACGGGCCCGGGGTGCGCCGCCGCAGCCGGTCGCGGTGGCCCTGGCCGTCGAGGCCGGGGACTTCGCCGGGCTCGCGCGGTACGGGCTGTTCGGCGGACTCGGCCACCAGGACTACCTGCGGCGGGCCGAGGAGCAGCTGACGGCCCTGTACCGGCAGGGCCTGGAGGTGCACCTGCGGGTCCTGGACGCGAACGACTTCGAGGACTACTGCGAGGTGCTCGGCCTCGATCCGCGGATGCCCGCGGCCCGGGTCGCCTACGCGGGCGATCCCGAGCTGGCCGGGGAGCCGTTCGTCTACGCCGGGGAGCGGCTGGCCGAGCTGCTGCCGGTGCTGATGGACGACCACCGGGCGCGGGTGCGGATGTCCGTGGCCTGCGCGGCCCTGTTGGACGCCGTCGGCGACGACCAGGCCGGGCAGCGCCGGATGGCTGCGGTGATGCAGTACGTGACGTCGGTGTACCTGGCGCTGGCCGAGGGCGCCGGGGAGGGCTGTCACCTGCTGACGCTGCGCTGCCACGGACCCGAGGACGGTGAGGAGCTCACCTCGGCGGTGGACGTCTGCGTGGAGCAGGGGCGGCTGTACCCCGCCGGGCGGGACACCGAGGCTTTCTGCGTCACGCTCGCGGCGGGTGTGGCCTCCGGAGGTGAGGGGGCGCTGCTGCTGCACGGCGATCCGTCGCTGAGCGGCCGGGCAGACCCGCCGCCCGGTGGCTCGGGGGGTCCCCCCGGCGGCGACGGCCCGGCCCGGCCGCCGGTGCGCGGTTGGGCGCTGGCCGGCGGGCGGCTGCGACCGATGACCGCGCATGAGGTGTTCGACGAGCTCGCCGACGACGCCGCCCGCGGGCTGCCGTTCCCGCCGGGCGTGGACCCGCGGCCCGGGTTCCCGTTGCCCGGGTTCCCGTCGCTCGGCGTCCCGGCGCCGGGCTTCCCGCCGCCCGGGTTCCCCGGCCCCCGGGGCGGGGGTGGGCCGCTGGGGTGATCAGGGCGGTCACCGCCTCCGCATCCACCATGCGGCGCTGGGGACTGTTCATCGACCGCCTGTTCGGGGAAGATTCGGAGAAGATCAACAGCAGGAGCGCGCGGTACCCCACGCCGCCGCTCCGGCCGCTCCGCTCCGTACCGCGCCCTGCAGGTCCCTTCCGCGCACCGCCGGTCCGGCGAGCCCGACAGCGAGAGGGGGACGCATGAGCGCGCGGAGCGAGCTCGGTGCCGGGGGGTGCGCGCAGGCGGACACCACGGCCGAGGTCTCCACCGGTTCGTTCGCCGATGTCTCCGCTGGGCCGTGCGGTGCCCCGGCCGAGCGCCGCGAGGCGAGAGCATGAGCCCGATCGAGTACAGCGCGGAGATCGCCGAGCTGCTCGGCAAGGTGCGGCGTCGCCCCACGGCGGGCTGGCCGTGGCGGCCGGGCGAGCAGGTGCCGGACGGGCTGCCTGTCAAGCAGTCCTGGGGGTGGCTGTTCGCCCCGGACGGGCGGGTGCTGACCCTGGTGAACCCCAGGGACGGGATCTGCTCGCTGCCCGGCGGCTCGCTGGAGCCGGAGGACGCCGGGGACCCGGCGGCCGCCCTGGCCCGGGAGGCCGCCGAGGAGGCGCAGGCGGTGATCGGTCGGCCGTACTACCTCGGCTACCTCTACGACCGGGTCGGCTCGGCGAACGGCGGGCACGAGTGCGCGCGGGTCCGGATGGCGGCGGCGCTGCGGGCGGTCGGGCCGAGCGCGGCCGACCCGGCCTCGGGCCGGCACTACCGGCGGCTGCTGGTCGCGCCCGGGCTCGCCGTCGAGCTGCTGGGCTGGGGCGAGCCCGGGCTGCGCCAGGCGCGGGCGGCGGTTGCCACCGCCGTCCGCCGGCTCGGCGTGCCCGCAGCCGCGAACGAGACGATCGATGAGCTGCCCGTCGGAGGCTGCACGGTCTCCCCGGGTGCCGCGTACCCGGGCGGCGGCCACCCGGGTGGGCGGGGCTGACCCGGTTCGGGAGTCGACCCGCCCGTCCCGGGCCTGAGCGACGCTCATTGTCTTGACGTTCAGTGTCTCGGGGCTTGGTGTCTCGAGGCTCGGTGTCTCGACGTTCAGCGCGTCGACGTTCAGCGCGTCGACATCGAGCGCGTCGACATCGAGCGCGTCGACGCTCGGCGCTTCGGCGTCCGGTCCTGAAGGTGGTTCACACCGGCACCCGCCCGCGCCGGGTCGCACCCGCCCCGGTCCCCTCGCGCCCGCTGCCGCGCCCTTGCCCCCCGGCCGCTGACCCGCGTCGAAATTGACTCAACGATGGTCGGACGTCGACTCCAGGCTTACCCCGCGCTGAACATCCACAAGTTGCCGGTCTACGCGCGCAGTGCTACGCGCGTCAAAAAGCACCCGGGCTGACCAGCGTGAACTCACGTGCTGTGGGCGGCAGTTCACCTCTCTGCTATCAGACGGTCCGTCAATATCTTTGGCATGAGCGCTTCCGGGTTCGGCTACCGCCTGGTATCACTTCTGTGACCCACGCCACGCCCCCACGCCCCCACCCCCCCCACCCTGGAGGTGTCATGATCCACCCCCGCCCCGCCCGTGCCCTGTCCATCGCCGCGATAGCGGCAGGCCTCGCCATGACGACGCTCTTCGCTGCCTCGTCCGCCAACGCGGCCGGTGCCAACTACGTGGCCCTCGGCGACTCGTACTCCGCCGGTGTCGGCGCCGGCAGCTACCTGAGCGACAGTGGCAGCTGCAAGCGCAGCACCAACGCGTACGCGTACCTGTGGAAGAACGCGCACTCGCCGTCCTCCTTCAAGTTCGTCGCCTGTTCGGGCGCGAGGACCGGGGACATCCTGAACAACCAGATCTCCGCCCTGGACTCCGGCACCACGCTGGTCAGCATCTCGGTCGGCGGCAATGACGCCGGCTTCGCCGACACCATGCAGACTTGTGTCCTGGGCTCCGACAGCGCCTGCCTCAGCGCCGTCAGCACGGCGAAGAACTACGCCCTCAACACCCTGCCCGCCCAGCTGGACCAGGTGTACTCCGCCATCAAGTCCAAGTCGCCGAACGCCCACGTCGTGGTGATGGGCTACCCGCACATGTACAAGGTGGGCGGTGACTGCGTCTTCGGCATCGGCGACACCAAGCGTGCCGCCATCAACAGTGCCGCCGACACCCTGGACGGCGTCCTCGCCAAGCGCGCCGCCAACGCCGGCTTCAACTTCGGCGACGTCCGCAGCATCTTCACCGAGCACGAGATCTGCGGCAGCCTGACCACCTGGCTGAACAGCACCACCCTGCCGATCGACGAGAGCTACCACCCGAAGGCCTCCGGCCAGGCCGGTGGCTACCTGCCGGTCTTCTCGCAGTCCTGACGGACCCGGTCGGATTCCGACACCGCCGCGGCCGTCGCACCACGGCTGCCGCCGCCCCCTCCCGAGGCACGGGGAGGGGACGGCGGCAACGCCGTTTCAGCTACCGGTAGGGGCAGCCCCGGTCGAGACGGTTCCGGTCGGGACGGCTCCGGTCGGGGCGGTCCCGACCGGAGCGGGTCAGGCCCCCGGCCCGGTCGGCGCAGGCCCGGTCGGCGGGAAGGGGATGCCGGACAGGACCGGCAACAACTCCGCCTCCTCGTGCTCGAGGTGCGCCTCCAGCTGGGCCGACATCCGGTCCAGTTCGGTGCGGAGCCGCTCCGGCTCGGTGACCTCGATCCCGGCCAGCAGCGCCACCAGTTCGTCCTTGATCCGCCCGATCGCCCGGTGCTGCTCGTCGAGCCGTGCGAGCACGTCGGCCAGCTCCGGGTGGCTGCGCGCGAGCGCGGGGAAGATCGCGGCGTCCTCGCCGGTGTGGTGATGGGTCAGCCCGTCGCAGAACGCCAGGCAGTGCTGCCGTAGCTGCAGCCCGAGCCCGGCCGGGCGGCCGGGGACGTGCGTGTGCGCCTCCTCCCGGACGTGGCGCAGCTGTGCGCGCAGCCAGGTGTGCGCCTCCAGCAGCTTGTCGGCGAGGGTGCGTACCACCGGCTCCTCGCCGCCGGGTCCGGCCCCGGGCCGCTCCCGTTCCAGTACGACGACCGGCAACTCGCGTTCGGTGTGCGCCTGGTAGTCGCCGTACCCCGGCGCCTTCCGGACGACGGCCGCGAACAGCCGTTCCCGGCGGGCGCCTTCGGCGGGTACGGCGATCACGTCGAAGGTGTCGGTGCCGAGCTCGACCCGGGCCACCGGGTGGACCAGCAGGTTGCGGTACCACTGTGGGTGTTCCGGCGCCCCGGCGGCCGAGGCGACGACCAGCAGCAGCCCCTCCGCCCGGACGTACCCGAGCGGCACGGTGTGCGGCCGCCCGGACCGGGCGCCGGTGGTGGTCAGCAACAGCAGGTCGCCGCCCTCGAACGGGCCGCCGACCCGCCCGCCGTTGGCGCGGAACTCCTTGATGACATTCAGTTGGAAAGACATAGGCATGTGTGTGTGGTGGGGTCTCCGGAGAAAGGGGAGTCGCGGCCACACGCGGTGACAGTCAGGGGTGGCGCATCGCGCACGCGGACACCGCGGGTGACCGCGTGGCGTCAGATCAGGGAAGCGGAGAGAGTGCTCATCGCGCGTCGTCCCTTCGGAAGGGTGCTCGCTCGGCCACCGGCCGGCCCACTGCTCTGTGGCCGGCGCCGCGCTGCACGCCCCCATTAGATCCGCGCCGCGGTCGCACTGTCAACGAGCGGGATCACCCACCACCGGGGGCGGCGAAGCACCGCGCGGTACGGCGACGCGCCGCCGCTCCCCCTGGAGGCGGCGGCGCGTCGGGTCTGCGACGGCCGGTATGGCGGTGCTTCTGCGACGGTCGATATGACGGCACGTCAGCGGCGGTCGGTGTCGCGGTGCGTCAGCGCAGGTAGTCGACCAGGCCGGTCGGCTTGAGGCCGGCGGCGTCGGCGGCGGCCAGGGCCCGCTGCAGGTCGGTGGCCAGGGTGTCGGTCCAGTGCATGAGGACGACGTCGCCCGGCTGCAGCAGGCCCGGGTGCCAGATGTCGGCGGCACCCCAGCTGAAGTCGGCGTCGGCGGTGAGCACGGTGCGGATGCCGCAGTTGGCGGCGGCCTGCAGGGTGTCGGCGTTCCAGGCGAAGTACGGCGGACGGAAGACCACGGGCGCGGTGCCGAAGTGGCGGGTCAGGGCGTCGCGGGCGTCGCAGATCTCGACCTGCTGCTGGTCCGCCGGGAGTTTGCTGAGGTCGGAGTGGGAGACCGTGTGGTCCTGGATCGAGGAGCCGGGCACGGCGGTGACCCGCTGGAAGAAGGCCGGGTCGGTGCCGGCCGGCATCGGCAGCGGGAAGGCGGTGATCGGCAGGCGGTGGTCGGCGATGAACTGTTCCGCCTCGGGGGTGCGCTGCCAGCCGTCGTCCACGGTGAAGAAGACGACCCTGTCGGTGGTCGGGATCGAGCTCGCCGCCACCGCCGGGGCGGGTGCGGGCCCGTCCACCCGGACGTCGTCCACCGAGAACGGGCCCTGCTGGTACCAGCCGTGCACGTACAGTCGGACGCTGTGCGCGTCGGGGCCGGTGGTGAACCGGGTGGTCAGTCGCTGCCAGCCGCCGCCGGTGCTTTCCGTCCAGGCGGGCGGGACGTCCTTGCCGGTGCCGGTGGCGCCCAGGTAGACGAAGCTGCCGCGCACCCAGGCGGAGGCGGTGTAGGTGGTGCCGGGGCGGACGGCGACGGTCTGGGCGCACTCGCCGGTGGAGTCGGCGTTCGCCGGGGTGACGGTCAGCGCGGAGGCGCCGGCGTGCGGGGCGGTGGGGGTGACGGCCGCCTCGGCCGGGCCGCCGGTGCAGTTCCAACCGGGGATACTGCCCCAGTCGGCGAGGCTCGGGGCGGGCAGCTCGAACCCGGGGTTGGTCGCCAGGTTGACGGTCGGGGCGGCCTCGGCGGCCGGGGTGGCAGGGGCGGCCTGGGCGGCCTGGGCGCCGTCGGCGGAGGCCGCCGGTACGGCGAAGGCGGTGAGCAGCGCGACGGAGGCGGCCAGCGCGGACAGCCGCGTGGACATCGACACGTGAGGACTCCAGCGTGTGGGGGAGACGCCCGTGGGGAGGGCGCGAACGAAAGGGGTGGTGGTGCGCCGCACTCGGACCGAAGAGAAACAATGGACTGGACCAATCGGCCCGTCAAGGGAACGGCAGATGAACCGGGCGGCCACCGGACCTGTGCCACAAGGGACAAGACGGCCAGTCAAAACACCTACCGGACATCCCGATCAGGGGAGGTACAGCTCCTCGATGTCCTCCGCGTAGTACTCCGCGATGGCCCCTCGCCGCAGCTTGAGTGAGGGCGTCAGCAGACCTTGCTCCTCGCTGAACTCCCGTGGGAGCAGCCGGAACGCGCGGATCGACTCGGCTCGCGACACCGCCGTGTTCGCCGCCGCCACCGCGCGCTGGATCTCGACGTGCAGGTCCTCGTCCGCGAGCACCGCCCATGCGTCGAGCTGTTCCCGCCCGCGGGTCTTCAGCCAGTGCGCCAGCGCCGCCGGGTCGAGCGTGATCAGTGCGGCCACGTACGGGCGGTCGTCGCCGACCACCAGGCACTGGGAGACCAGGGGGTGCGCCTCGACCCGCTCCTCCAGGCCGGCCGGGGCGAGGTTCTTGCCGCTGCTGGTGACGATCAGGTCCTTCTTGCGGCCGGTGATGGTGAGGTAGCCGTCCTCGTCCAGTCGGCCCAGGTCGCCCGTCGCGAACCAGCCGTCGACCAGCGACTCGGCGGTGCACCGCGGGTGGTTGAGGTAGCCGCCGAAGACCGAGTCGCCGCGCACCCACACCTCGCCGTCGTCGGCGATCGCCACCGAGGCGCCCGGCACCGGCTGCCCGACGGTGCCGAGCTTCTGCCGCCCGGTCGGATTGGCGGTGATCGCGGCGGAGGTCTCGGTCAGCCCGTACCCCTCGTACAGCTGCAGCCCGGCGCCGGTGAAGAACAGGCCCAGGTCGCGCCGCAGCGAGGAGCCGCCGCACATCACGCTGCGCACCCGGCCGCCGAGCGCCGCGCGCAGTCTCGGGTAGACGGTCCGCTCGTAGGCGAGGTGGCGCAGCCGCAGTGCGGCGCCCGGTCCGGGGCCGCGTCCGAAGGCCTTCTGCTCCCGGGCGGCGGCCCAGTCGACGGCCACCTGTCGGGCCTGCTCGAAGAGTTCGCCGCGGCCGGAGCTCTCGGCGGCGCGCCGGGCCTGCTGGAAGATCTTCTCGAACACGTACGGGACGGCGTGCAGGAAGGTCGGCCGGAAGGTCTCCAGCGCGGGCAGCAGCGCGTCGGTGGAGACCTCGGGGACGTGGCCGACCCGGAAGCCGCCGCGGATCGCCGCGATCTGCACGGCCCGCCCGTAGACGTGGGCGAGTGGCAGGAACAGCAGGGTGCCGGGCTGGCCGCCGCCGGTGTCACGCAGGACGTCGCCCCAGCCGGCGAGCAGCGCGTCGGCCTCGGCGGCCAGGTTGGCGTGGGTGAGCAGGCAGCCCTTGGGCCGGCCGGTGGTGCCGGAGGTGTAGACGACGGTGGCGACGTTCTCGGCGGCGACGCCGAGGCGCTGGCGGTGCACCAGGGAGTCGGGCACGCCGTGGCCGTCCTCGGTGATCGCGGCGACGCAGTCGCGGTCCAGTTGCCAGATGCCGGTGAGGTCGGGCAGTGCGTCGCAGACCGCGCCGACGGTCATGGCGGCGTCCTCGTCCTCGACCAGGCAGGCCACGGCCTGGGTCTCGGCGAGGATCCAGCGGACCTGCTCGGGGGCGGCGGTGGGGTAGACCGGGACGGTGATCGCGCCGATCGACCAGAGCGCGTAGTCGAAGAGGGTCCACTCGTAGCGGGTGCGGGACATCAGGGCGACCCGGTCGCCGTAGTGCACGCCGTGTGTCAGCAGTCCTTTGGCCAGGGCGAGCACCTGGTCCCGGAACTGCCGGGCGGTGACGTCCTGCCAGCGTCCGCCGCCGGTCCGCCGGGACAACTGGACCAGGTCGGGGGTGCGCTCGGCGGTGTCGTACAGGGAGTCGGCGAGTCCTCCGGCGGCCCCGGGAGCGTCCGGGGCGGGGGTGGTGAACTCGCGCACAGTCCTCCCCAGTTCGCGTCTCCCGGCGCCTGTTGCCGGGCCGGCCCGGCGCGCCCTCCGGCCGCCGGGGCGCCGGCGCCGGTTGCGCGGGTGGAGCGAAACTATCGGATCGTCCCGTCACTTCCCAGGGTTGTGACGGTGACGCGACGAGATCGGCACCGGTCCGCCCGCATGGTGCCGCACCCGTGAAGGCGTGGGAGAGGATGCGGGAGAGGGGTGAGGGTGGCGTGCAGGTCGGGCATTCCGGGCATCAGTGGACGATTCCGTCGTGAAACGAGGGCCTGGGCGACCGGTTTCTGACGTGTGCGGGGCAAGGTGGGGAGGTGGATTGGTTCGGCCCTCGAACGAGTGGTCAGGGCGTAGTAGAGTCGCGCAGACCCGTGGCCGGGAGCCCCCTCCGTATCCCTCCTCACCGTTCCTGCCCCTGCCCCACCCCGCCCCACCCCTCCCGCCGCGCCCACCGCTTCCACGGCCCCCACCC
Organism: Kitasatospora sp. NPDC034035; assembly: GCF_055575755.1. Classification (NCBI taxonomy): domain Bacteria; kingdom Bacillati; phylum Actinomycetota; class Actinomycetes; order Kitasatosporales; family Streptomycetaceae; genus Kitasatospora; species Kitasatospora sp. NPDC034035. Next base: position 25,361 of record NZ_JBVISA010000011.1, read on the forward strand.
TCCCCGTCCGCGCCTGGCACTTCCCGACCGAGGACTCCATGCGTCTGCGCCGCAGCTCGATCCGCGCGAAGATCATCGCGCTGCTCCTGGTGCCCATCGTGGCGCTCACCGCCCTGTGGGTGTTCGCGACCTTCGCCACCACCGGCGACGTCTGGAGCCAGCTGAGGATCAGCCGTACGTACAAGGAGTTCGCTGGCCCGGTCGACCAGTACGCCACCGACCTGCAGAACGAGCGCCGCGCCGCCGTCCAGAGCCTGGCCGACCCCCGCTCGCCCGTCGCCCGGGACGCCTACGAGCACGCCAAGGCCAACACCGACCGCAGCCTCGCCGTGCTGCGGCAGAAGAAGGACAGCGCGGGCAGCAAGCTCTCCACCCCCCAGCGCGGCCGCTTCGTGCAGATCATCGCCTCCGCCGACCAGATCGGCCCGCTGCGCTCCCAGGTCGGCCGGGCCGCGCTGAACTGGGAATTCGCGCTGGACCAGTACAGCGACCTGGTCAAGCCCGTGTTCGGCTTCCGCTCCGCCTACGTCGCCCGGCAGACCGGCCAACTCCCGCGCCAGGGAACCATTCTGATCGAGCTGGTGCGCGCCCGTGAGTACCTGTCTCAGGAGGACGCGGCGATGGAGGGCCTGCGCGCCGGCGCCGCCAAGCCCACCGCCGAGCAGCACCAGGTCGCGCTGGACGCCCTGCACAACCAGCAGGCGCTGTTCACCGTCTACGTCGCCGAGCTCGAACCCGCCGACCAGTCCGACTACATCGCCCTGCGCGGCGGCGAGGCCTGGGGCGCGCTGGCCCGCGCCGAGGCGGACTTCGTCGGCGCCGGCGGCCCCGACCGGGTGGTCCAGGCACTCAACAGCGACTCCTGGCGGGAGACCGCCGACCGGGCACTCGGCGACCTCAACTCGATCAACAGCCGGATCGCCGCCGGGCTCGACGAGCGCGCGCGGTCCGCGGCGATCGGCATGCTCTGGCGCGGCGGCATCGCCGGTGCGATCGGCCTGGTCGCGGTCGTGCTGTCGATCATGATCTCGTTCCGGATCGGTCGCGGCCTGGCCCGCGAGCTGATCGGCCTGCGCAACGCGGCCAACGAACTCGCCGGCACCCGACTGCCCTCCGTCATGCTGCGGCTGCGCCGCGGCGAGCCGGTCGACGTGGCCACCGAGGCGCCCGGACTGAACTTCGGCGACGCCGAGATCGGGCAGGTCGGCCAGGCGTTCAACGCGGTGCAGCGGGCCGCCGTCGAGGCCGCCGTCGAACAGGCCGAGCTGCGGCGCGGCGTCTCGGCCGTGTTCGTCAACCTGGCCCGGCGCAGCCAGGTGCTGCTGCACCGTCAGCTCACCCTGCTCGACACCATGGAACGCCGCACCGAGGACCCGACGGAGCTCGCGGACCTCTTCAAGGTCGACCACCTCACCACCCGCATGCGCCGGCACGCCGAGGGCCTGATCATCCTGGCCGGCGGCTCGCCCGGGCGTGCCTGGCGCAAGCCGGTCCGGATGGTCGACGTGGTCCGGGCGGCGGTCGGCGAGGTCGAGGACTACGCCCGGGTGACCGTCCGGCCGTTCCCCGGCACCGGCCTGCTCGGCAGCGCCGTCGCGGACATCACCCACCTGGTCGCCGAACTCGTCGAGAACGCCGCGGTGTTCTCCCCGCCGAGCACCCAGGTCACCGTCCAGGGCGAGGTGGTGGCGCACGGCTTCGCGCTGGAGATCGACGACCGCGGGCTCGGGCTGAGCGAGCAGCTGCTCGCCGAGATCAACGAACGCCTCGCCGTGGAGCAGGAGTTCGACCTGGCCGACACCGACCGGCTCGGCCTCTTCGTGGTCAGCCGGCTGGCCCGGCGGCACGGCATCCGGGTGCACCTTCGGCCGTCCCCGTACGGCGGGACGACGGCGGTGGTGCTGATCCCGCGCGAGCTGCTCGCCGAGGCGCCGGACGGGCTGGCGGAGCCGGCCGCGACCGGTCGGCGGTCCGTGGGCGCCGGTCGGCGCGGGCAGCGGGACCTGGTCGCGGTCCCGGGGCCGGTTCCCGGGCCGGGGGCTGCGGGCGGAACCGACCCCGGGGCGGGCTCCTCGTCCGGTTCCCTGTCCGGCGTGTCGTCGGGCTCCTCGTCCGGCGCCGGTGAGGGCGGTCGGCACCGGGGGACGGGCGGGCCGCGGCCCTCCGTGCCCGAGGCGGGGCGTACGGCGGGCGGTCTGCCGCGTAGGGCCTCGCGGCCCAAGGGCGGACCGGTCCTGGTCCCCGCGCCCGGAGCGGACACCGGGGACACCGGGGACGGGCCGGGCACGGGCCGGCACCGGCGGGAGGACATGGTGGTGGCCGCGGCTGCGGAGGCCTTCGCGGCTGCTGCGACCGCCGAGGCTGCCGCTGTCGCCGAGGCTGCCGTGATCGCTGGGGCTGCAGGGGTTGCTGGGGCTGCCGAGGTTCCGCCGGTGGACGCCGCGCCCCGGACGGTGGGCGGTCTGCCGCGTCGGGTCCGGCAGGCGAACCTGGCGCCGCAGCTCAGGGAACAGCTCACGGAGCAAGTGAAGGAACGATTCCGCAGCGCGGGCGGGTCGGGGGACACGACCGGGGACGCGGGGTCCGCTCCCGACGCTCGGGAGGCACGGGAGCGCTCGCCCGAGGAGGCCCGGGCGACCTTCGCCTCGTTCCAGCGCGGCTTCACCCGGGGACGCGGTGCCTCCGCCCCGGTGGACCGTGCCGATGCCACCAAGGATCGCGACGGCTCGCCGACAGGCCGTGACGGATCGTCAAGAAACGGCGACGGATCGTCAAAGGACCGCGACGGCACGCCAGAGGGCGCAGAGAGCGCCCCGGCGGCCCACGAGGGATCGCCGCGCGATCGCTTCGCAGCCGTACCCGCCTGGCAGCCGCCGGGCGCGTCCCGCCGGGCGATCGGCCCGGCGCCCGCCCCGGCGGCGCTGCCCGCCCCCTCGGACACCGGGCGGGCCCCGCTCGCCCGTCGGCTGCCGCCCGGACCGCCGGTCCGTCGCAGCCCGGGCCCGGGATCGCCCGTACCACCGGTATCACCCGTTGTACCCGATTCATCAGCACGACCGGCACCACTCGCACGACCCGCACCACCCGTGCGGCCCACATCGCCTGTGCGGCCCACATCACCCGCATCATCGGCATCACCTGCACCACCCGCTCCAGCGGAAGGAACTGATTCATGACCACTTCGACGCAGCCGTCCGGGGACCTCAACTGGCTCCTGGACGACCTGGTGGGGCGCGTAGCGGCCCTCCGGCACGCGGTGATCCTGTCCAGCGACGGCCTGGCCACCGGCGCCTCCCGCGACCTCGACCGCGAGGACGCCGAGCACCTGGCCGCCGTCGCGGCCGGGTTCCACAGCCTGGCCAAGGGGGCCGGCGGGCACTTCAAGGTCGGCGGCGTCCGGCAGACCATGGTCGAGCTGGACGAGGCGTTCCTGTTCATCACGGCCGCCGGCGACGGCAGCTGCCTGGCCGTGCTGAGTGACGCCGAGGCCGACATCGGCCAGATCGCCTACGAGATGGCCCTGCTGGTCAAGCGGGTCGGCGAGCACATGGCCGCCGAGCCGCGCACCGAAACCGCCCCGCCGGGGAGATGAGCGGGCCGATGGCGGATCCGAAGGCGGACGTGCCGGACGTGCCGGACGGCCCGGAGGTGCCGGTGGGCACGGACGGGCCGACCGGTGCGGGGGCGTCGCCTGGTGCGGACGCATCGGCGGAGGTGGACGCCCCGGCCGGCGTGAACGCGCCGGACGGTGTGGCCGCATCCCAGGGTGTGGACACTCCGGCGGACGCGGAGCAGATCGACCCGGACGGACCCGAGGTCGACCTGTTCCGTCCGCGCACCCCGGTCGACGACCGCTGGTTCGACGACGAGGCCGGCCCGGTCGTGCGGCTCTACTCGATGACCCGCGGCCGCACCCGGCCGGTCGAGGAGGGCCTGTTCGACCTGATCTCGCTGGTCACCGCCGTCGAGCCCGGGCCGGACGCGGGGGCCGTGCCCGCGCACGTCCTCGACCCGGAACACCAGACGCTGCTGGCGCTGTGCCGCCGCGAGCCGCTCTCCGTCGCCGAACTCGGCTCCTTCACCGACCTGCCGGTCAGCGTGGTGCGGGTGCTGCTCGGCGACCTCTACGACGCCGACCTGATCAGCGTCACCCGACCCGTTCCGCTCGCCGAGCTGCCGGACGAGCGCCTGCTGCGAGACGTGATCAATGGACTCCGTGCGCTCTGACCACCACCTCCGCCCGGACGGTGCCGCGTCCGACCCGGCGAACGCCAACGACCCGCGGTGGCGCGGAGGTCCGGCCGCCGCGGTGAAGATCCTGGTCGCGGGCGGCTTCGGCGCGGGGAAGACCACCCTGGTCGGCTCGGTCAGCGAGATCCGGCCGCTGCGCACCGAGGAGGAACTCAGCGAGCTGGGGCGTCCACTGGACGACACCTCGGGCGTCGAGGCGAAGCGCACCACCACGGTGGCGATGGACTTCGGCCGGATCGACCTGCGGCCCGGCCTCGCCCTCTACCTGTTCGGCACGCCCGGGCAGGACCGGTTCTGGTTCGTCTGGGACGAGTTGGCGCGCGGCGCGCTCGGCGCCGTGGTGCTCGCCGACACCCGGCGGCTGGCCGACTGCTTCCCCTCGGTCGACTTCTTCGAGCAGCGCGGCATCCCGTTCGTGGTCGCGGTGAACTGCTTCGAGGGCACCGAGCGGTTCACGCCGGACGAGGTGCGGGACGCGCTCGACCTCGACCCGGACATCCCGGTGTTGCTCTGCGATGCCCGGCTGCGGGAGGACGGGAAGGACCTGCTCGTCGCGCTGGTCGAGCACGCCGCCGCGCGCCGCCACCGCGCTGCCGCCCGGGCCTGAGGGAGCCTCGGGTGACGGCGGCGCGGGCGTCCCCTACCGGCCGACGTCTCATTCCGATGTCCGCATCCCGGACGGTCGGCGCGCGGAAGGTTGCCTAGACCGGCCCGGCCGTGGAAGGCTCAGTGGACGAAGGCCGCCCGGCCATGCCGTCGGGAGCCCCGGAAACGCCCCGTTCACACGGGCGTTGCCGACCGGCGGACGGCCTTCGACGATCCGGCGAGGCACCGCCGGCGCGCACCGGCAGCGGTGCACCGCCGCGCACAGAACGAGGGGGAGGGCAGCAGAATGACGACCGTCGGCCGACGACGCATCGCCACCGCCCTGTCCGGGCCCCTCATGCCCGGCTCCGCCCGCTCGGGTGCCGCCGCTCCGGTGCTCACCGTCCGCCGCTACATCGACCACGCGCTGATCTGCAGCGCGTGTTGTCGCTGACCGGCCTGTCCCATCCCGGTACGTCCCCGGCGCTCCCGGCCCACCAGCCACCGCCCGACGCACCGCTGATCCCGTCGACCAGGCCGTAGCGGACCGCCGTCCGGCGCGCCCGCGGCCGACCAACCGGACCGCCCAGCGGAGAGACCACCAGTGAACATCGTCTGCCCCAGACCTGACCCCGCCGCCGTCGGCCGTACCCGAACGGCCGGGACGGCCCCCGCGACGTGCGCGGGCGGTGGACGGACCGGACGGTGGAACGGGCGCGTGAGCCGCGCCGCGGACAGCCGACGGGGTCACCACGACCTCGAGCCGTTCTGGCCGTCCCGGCAGCCGCACCTGTTCGATCAGACGTGTCCGGGCTCGCCCAGCGCGTCCCGGCTCTCCGCCCGCTGACCCGGTTCAGTCCGGTCCAGCCCCGGCAGTACGCCCGGTCGACGCGCAGACGACTCCACCCCGTCCGTCACGCGCGAAATGAGCGGCACACCATGTCTTCTTCCTCCACGGCCACCCTGCCCCTGCCCACCGCGACCCCGCACCTGCGCGCGGTCCGCTCGGTTCCGACGGTCCCCTCTGTTCCGTCCGTTCCGCCTGTTCCGTCCTCCGTTCCGTCACCTGTTCCATCCGCCGTTCCCGGTGCCGCCGGCTCGGCCTGGGTCGCGGGGTCGTCCGTCGGTCCGTCCGCCGGTCCGTCCGTCGCCCCGGCTTCGGTGGCCGACCGATGGCCCGGGGCGGCGCTCCGCCCGCCGCACACCGGCCCGGCCCGCCCGGCCGGTGGTCCGACGACCGCCGTAGCGCCGCAGCCGGGCACGGTTGTCCCGCCGGCCCCGCACGCGCTGATCGCCGCGCTGCCGGAGGGGGCGACCGTCGTCGCCGCCCTGCCGCAGGGCGTGCTGCCGCAGGGTCTGCTCGCCCAGTACGGCGCGCAGTTCGGTGGCGCGAACGGGAGCCCGATGGTCGGGTACCTGGTGCTGGTGCCGACCGATAGTCCGGCGGCGGGTGGCCCGGGCCTGCCCGGTGCGCCCGATGCGCCCGTCGTGCCCGCGACTGCCGGACTGCCCGGAGCTGTCGGGTGGTCCGGAGCCGCCGGACTGCCTGGGGCGTCGGCTCCGGCGGGTGTCCGCCCGGTGCGTGCGGCCGGGCGCGGCATCACCGTCGACGCGGAGCGGCGCAACGCGTACGTCGACGGGCGGCTGCTCGACCTCACCTACCTGGAGTTCGAGCTGCTGGCCCACCTCACCGAGCACCCGCAGCGGGTGCACAGTCGGGACCACCTGGTCTCCGCGGTCTGGGGCTACGGCCACGTCGGGGACGGCCGGACGGTCGACGTGCACGTCGCCCGTCTGCGCCGCAAGCTCGGACCCGCCTACCGCGAAACGATCGTGACGGTCCGTCGGGTCGGCTACAAGTACAACCCGGCCGCCGTCTGATCACCGACTGCCGACTGTGGCGGCGGGCCGCCCGTACGTTCCGAACGGACGAGCAGCCCGCCGCCGCAGGGCTATTGATGGCCTTCCGGGCGCTGTGGAGTGCAGCGGACGGTGCAGGCCCAGCCCGGTATCCGGGTGCGTCGACCGTCGCTGACAACTGACAGCTGACAGATTTCGAAATCTGTCAGCTGTCAGTTGTCAATCGTCACCTTCCGCCGCAGAGACCGAGCAGCTCGGCGCCTCAGTAACGCGGGCTCAGCGGCTCAGCCGGTCGATCTCCGCCAGCTCCTCCGCCGTCAGCGGCCCGCCGGCCAGCGCGTCGAGGTTCTGGTCCAGCTGGGCCACGCTGCTCGCGCCGATGATCACCGACACCACCCGGGGGTCCCGCAGCACCCAGCACAGCGCCAGCTGCGCCAGCGTCTGCCCGCGCCCCTCGGCGATCTTGTCGAGTGCCCGCAGCTGCTCCAGCTTCGGCCCGGTCAGCGCCTCCTGGGTCAGGAACTTCCCGACCGACATCCGCGAGCCGGCCGGTACGTCCCCGGAGAGGTAGCGGTCCGTCAGCAGTCCCTGGGCCAGTGGCGAGTAGGCGATCAGGCTGGTCTGGGTGTCGCCCACCGCGTCCAGCACCCCGGCCTCCTCCACGTGCCGGTTGAGGATCGAGTACGCCGACTGGTTCAGCAGCACCGGCGTCCCCAGCTCCCGCAGGATCGCCACCGCCTCCCGGTGCTGCTCCGCCGGGTAGTTGGAGATCGCGGCGTACAGCGCCTTGCCCGAGCGCACCGCGCTGTCCAGCGCCCCCATCGTCTCCTCGATCGGGGTGTCCGGGTCGTAGCGGTGCGAGTAGAAGACGTCGACGTAGTCCAGTCCCATCCGGTCCAGCGACTGGTCGAGGCTGGCCAGCAGGTACTTGCGGCTGCCGCCGTTGCCGTACGGGCCGGGCCACATGTCCCAGCCGGCCTTGGTCGCGATGAACAGCTCGTCGCGGTACGGCCGGAAGTCCTGGGCGAACAGGTAGCCGAAGTTGCGCTCGGCACTGCCGTACGGCGGCCCGTAGTTGTTCGCCAGGTCGAAGTGCGTGACGCCCCGGTCGAAGGCCCGGCGCAGCACCGCCCGCTGCACCTCCAGCGGCTGGGTGTCACCGAAGTTGTGCCAGAGCCCGAGCGAGACGGCGGGCAGCTGGACGCCACTGCGGCCGGCCTTCCGGTAGGTCATCGAGGCGTAGCGGTCATCCGCGGCGAGGTAGCTCATGTCGGACATCCTGCCAGCCGGCCCCGGCCGATCAAGCCCTTGCCGTTCCCGTAACCACTGATCCGCCGCCCGCCCGCCCGCGCAGCGCGCCGTGCGCGCCCTGTCCGGCGTGACGCCGGCAACCGTGCGTGACGTGACGCGCGCCACCGATCGCGGCGGAATGCCGCCCGGCGGCAAGGGGGATGACGAACCGTCGAGGGGTCGTGGCCGCCGGGGGGCGGCGCACGGCCCTCAACCATCGGGCGGCCGTCGAAGGCTCCTGGAAGTCGATCCGGAAGCCCGATCCTGAACCCGATCCGGCATACCACTGGCATTCTGTACCTACTGGTATGTACAGTGATCCACATGAGCACCCAGGAACGCCTCATCGAGAGCACCCAGGCACTCCTCTGGGAGCGCGGCTACGTCGGCACCAGCCCCAAGGCCATCCAGCAGCGCTCCGGCGTCGGCCAGGGCAGCATGTACCACCACTTCACCGGCAAGCCCGACCTCGCCGCCGCCGCCCTGCGCCGCAGCGCCGAGCAGATGCGGGGCATCGCCGAGGCCGACCTCGCCGCCCCCGGCAGCGCGTACGACCGCATCGCCGCGTACCTGCGCCGGGACCGTGACGTCCTGCGCGGCTGCCGGATGGGCCGGATGGCCCAGGATCCGGACGTGGTCGCCGACCCGCAGCTGCGCGCCCCCGTCGAGGAGACCTTCGACTGGCTGCGCGGCCGGATCGCCGACCTGGTCGCCGAGGGCCAGGCCGGCGGCGAGTTCGCCCCCGCCCTCGACCCGGCCGACACCGCCGCCGCCGTGGTCGCCGTCGTCCAGGGCGGCTACGTCCTGGCCCGCGCCGCGGACAGCGCGGAGCCGTTCGACCAGGCCGTCCGCGGCGCCCTCGGCCTGCTCGCGGCACACCGAACGGCCTGACGAACAGAGCGAACCGGGCCCGAAGAGCCAACCGGGCCGGCTCGGCCAAGAGGCCGACCACACGACCAGGGCCGGCAGCCCGAACGGAACGAACAGGACCGACAGCCCGACGCCGCGCACCGACCCCGAGGAGCCCCGCCGTGCACGCCATGCAGTACGAGATCACCCTCCCCGCCGACTACGACATGGGCATCATCCGCAAACGCGTCGCCGACAAGGGCCACCTGCTCGACGCCTACCCGGGCCTCGGCCTCAAGGCGTACCTGGTCCGGGAGCGCGGTCTCCAGGGGGCGCCGGTCAACCAGTACGCGCCGTTCTACCTCTGGCGCACCGCCGAGGGCATGAACAGCTTCCTCTGGGGCCCGGCCTTCCGCGGTCTGAGCGCCGACTTCGGCCGCCCGGCCGTCCACCACTGGCTCGGAGCGGGACTGGGCCACGGCGGTGCGACCGACGCGCGGGAGACCGCCCCGACCACCGCCACCCGCGACACCGTACGGCTGCCGGAAACCGCCGACCCGGCCGAAGCCGTCGAGCGGGCGCTCGCCGAACTCCCCACGCACCCGGCCCTGCACACCGCCGCCGTCGCCGTGGACCCGAGCCGCTGGGAACTGCTCCGATTCGCCCTCTGGCACGGCCCGGCCCCGGAGGACGCGCCCGGCGCCCGCTACCAGGTGCTGCACCTCTCCCGACCCGAACTCGACCGGCTGCCGGCCGGACGCCACTTCTGAAAGGCCCCACGCCCCGATGACTTCCGTGCCGCTGCCGCCGAACGACCTCGCCCCCGCCCCGCTCGACCGCGAAGCCGGCTACGCCCTGCTCGCCGACCTCGCCGGGCCGGCCGCCGCCGGCACCCTCGGCGGGCTGGACGCCCTCGCCCCCGGCTTCCCCGACTGGATCGTCACCAGCCTCTTCGGCGGCACCTACCAGCGCCCCGGCCTCGCCCTGCGCGACCGCCAGATCGCCAACCTGGCCGCCCTCACCGCCCTCGGCGGGGTGGAACCCCAGCTCGCCGACCACGTGCGCTACAGCCGGCGGATCGGCCTGACGAAGGAGGAGATCACCGAGGTCATCGTCCACCTCGCCCCCTACGTCGGCGTCCCCAAGGCCCTCGCCGGCCTGCGCGTCGCGACCGCGACCTTCGCCGAAGCCACCGAAGCCACCGAGGCAACCGAGGCAACCGAGGCCGCCGTCAACGCAGCCACCGACACCACCGACACCACCGCAGCCACCGGCGCCACCGCAGTCAGCGACCTCACCGAGGAGCAGGCATGAGCCGCACCGTCCGCACCGTCCTGGGCGACCTCGACCCCGCCGAACTCGGCGTCACGGACTCCCACGACCACCTCTTCATCCGCAGCCCGCTGCTCCCCGGGCAGGAGCTGGACGATCCGGCTGCCGCCGAGGAGGTCCTGCGCGCCTACGCCGCCGCCGGCGGCCGCACCCTCGTCCAGTGGACCCCGTTCGGCATGGGCCGGGGCGCGGACTCGCTCGCCACCCTCTCCCGCACGACCGGCGTCCACATCGTCGCCGCCACCGGCGCACACCAGGCGGCCCACTACGCGGCCGGCCCCGTCCCGTACGCGGACCTCGCCGAACGCTTCGTCGCCGAGCTCACCACCGGACTGCCGGGTGCATCCGAGAGCGCCCGCGCCGGTCTGATCAAGGTCGCCGACGACGCGGGCCGCACCACCGCGCACACCCGTCGGACGATGGCCGCGGCCGCCGAAGCGCACCACGCCACGGGCGCCCCGATCGCCGTCCACCTCGAACCCGACGGTGATCCGCACGAGGTCCTGTCCCGGCTCAGCAGCCGCGACGGGGTCCGGCCCGACCGGATCATCTTCGGCCACCTCACCCGGTTCCCCGACCGCGCCACGTACCGCAGCCTCGCCGCCGAGGGCGTCCACCTCGCCTTGGACAGCCCCTCCCGGATCGGCCACCCGACCGACCTCCAGGCCTTCGACGTCATCGCCGACCTGGTCGACGCGGGCCACGCCGACCAGCTGCTCCTGGGCGCCGACACCACGACCCGTACCGCCCGGCAGGCCGGCGGTCCGACCCGCCTGCTCACCGATCTCGCCCCACGGCTCGCCCGCGCCTACGGCTCGGAACTGCCCGAGCTGCTCCTCACCACCAACCCGGCCGCCGCCTTCGCCGCCGACTGGCGCACCCCGTGAGCCCGGCAGGCCCTGAGCCCGGCAGGCCCTGAGCTGGGCGGACCCTCGAGCCCTGGCAGGCTTCCGAGCCCGTTCCCGCTCCTGTGGCCGACTGCTCCCGCCCGGGTTTGAATCCGAGTAGCCCTCCTGCCGGAGGGGCGCCCCCAGAGAGGCGGACTCGACGATGCCCGCACCATCGACGGCGGCCGCACCATCGACCGCCGCACCGTCGACCTACCCGTGGCTCGCACCCGCCCGGCTCGCCGTCGCGGCCCTCGTCGCCGTCGCCCTCTGCTTCTCCGGCTACCGCGCGGCGACGGACCCCACCGGGGTGGTGAACTTCTTCAGCTACTTCACCAACCTGGGCAACCTCGCCGTGGTCGCCGTCCTGGGCTACGGCGGCTGGGCGGGCCTGACCGGCCGCCGCCCGGTGCCGGACGAGGTGCGCGGGGCGGTCGTGCTCTACCTGGTGATCACCGGACTGGTCTACGGCACGCTGCTGGCGAAGTACCCGGAGCAGCTGGTGATCCCGTGGGCGGACGACGTGTTGCACCGCGCGATCCCGCTCGTCGTGCTTGCCGACTGGCTGATCGACCCGCCCGCCCGGCGCGTCCGCCCGGTCGTGGTGCTCGGCTGGATGGCGTTCCCGCTGCTGTACCTGGTGTACGCGCTGCTGCGCGGCCACGCCGTCGACTGGTACCCGTACCCGTTCCTCGACCCCACCCTGCACGGTGGCTACCGCCGGGTGGCCGGGGCCTGCTTCCTGACGGCGGTGGCCTTCGTCCTCGTCGGCGCCGCGGTCGCCGCCGTGGGCAACGCGCTCGCCGCGCACCGCGACGCCCGCGACGGCGCGGTCCCGAGGGGCCGTCACGCCCGTGCCGGAACGGGCTGACGAGGGCCGAACACGCTCCCGTGGTGACGGCCGTGGTGACGCTCCGGACCCTCACGGCCGCCGACGCAGCATCGAGGCCTTCCGGCAGCGGGCGAAACGCCGAAGCGGGGCCTGTGCCGTACAGGGGACGGCACAGGCCCCGCCGTTCGGGGCGGCGGGGGCGGGCGGTCACATGTGGGTGCCGCCGTCGATGCGGAGCTCGGTGCCGGTGACGAAGGCGCCGTCGTCGGAGGCGAGCATGGCGATCACGCCGGCCACCGTCCCCGGGCCCGCGAAGCCCTGGCCGAGGGCGGGGGAGAGCTTGGCGAGCAGGCTGAAGTCGGCGTCGGCGGGCAGGCCGGGGTTGTTGGTCATGCCGCTGTCGATGCTGCCCGGGGCGACGCAGACCGCGCGCAGGCCCTGCTTCGAGTACTCCGAGGCGATGGCGTGGGTGAACGACTGGATGCCGCCCTTGGTCGCGGCGTACGCGGCCATGTAGGGGTGGGCGAAGCTCGCGGAGGTGGAGCTGAAGTTGACCACCACGCCCTTGCCGCCGGCGAGCAGTGCGGGGAGCGCCTCGCGGGTCATCAGGAAGGTGCCGGTCAGGTTCACCGCGAGGAGCGTGTTCCAGAACTCCAGGGTGGTCTCGTGGGTGTGCGAGGCACGGAGGATGCCGGCCGCGTTGACCAGGACGTCCAGGCCGCCCAGGTCGGCGATCGCCTCGGCGACGCCCGCGACGACGGCGGCCTCGTCGGAGATGTCCAGGACCCGGATGGTCAGGCGGTCCGCGGTGCCGTCGGCGGTCGCGCGGTCCAGGGTCTTCTTCAGGCCGTCCTCGTTGACGTCGACGGCGACGACCTTGCCGCCCTCGGCGAGGATCCGGTGCACGGTCGCCCGGCCGATGCCCGAGCCGCCGCCGGTGATCAGGACGTTCCGTCCGCTGAAGCGCTCCATGGTGGTACTCCGTTCGTTCGTGGTCTCTCGACCTCAAGAGGCACGGTACGCCCAAGTGGCACGTTGTGCCAATGAGGCTTGATGAGTCATCTCGGCATGACGCGCCAGAATGGCACCCATCCGCGTAGGCTGACCCCGTGACCGGACGCCCGACCCTGAACCAGCGCCGCCGTGACGCCACCCGGCTGGAGATCGCCCGCGCTGCCGCCGCGCTCTTCGCCGAAAAGGGGGCGGAGGCCACCACCGCCGAGGAGATCGCCCTCGCCACAGGCATCTCGCTGCGCACCTTCTACCGGTACTTCTCCGTCAAGGAGGATGCCGTCGCCCCGCTGCTCGCGGCGGGCGGACGGCAGTGGGTCGACCGGTTCGCCGAGAGCTCGGCCGACCTGCCGCTGCGCGAGGCGCTGGAGAGCGCGGCGGTCGCGTCGCTGACGCCGGCCGACGAGGCGGGTGCCGAGATGATGCAGTGGACCCGCAGCCTGCTGCGCGACCCGAGCCTGGAAGGTGCCTGGCAGCGCGTCCACGCCGACTCGGAGGTGCGGCTGCGCGCGGTCCTCGCCGACCGCTGCCCGGAGGGCACCGATCCGCTGGAGATCCGGCTGGCCGCCGCCGCCGCGACAGCGGCGATCCGGGTGGCCCTGGAGCAGTGGGCCTCCTCCGACGCCCCCGCCGTCGGCCCGGGCTCCCCGCGCGACCTGGGCGCCCGCTGCATGCGCGAGCTCACGGCGGGGCTGCGGCTCTGGGAGCGGGTGTCCTGAGCCGGGGGTGCGTCGGGCGTGGGGCGTGGTGGCTGCCGCGCCCGGCGGTTGGCGGGTGACGGCGAGCAGCTGACAGGGTTCAGGGTTCAGATGTCAGATGACAGATTTCGAAATCTGTCATCTGAACTCTGTCGGTTGAAAGCCGTCGGCCGTTCCCCGCGACCTCCCAGCCCGCCATCAGCGTTCTCCCAGCTGGCGCTAGGGTTGATCATTGCGCCCTGGCAGGGGAACCGGGGTGACCTCCTCGGATGTCCCCAGCGGAGGGGTCCGGAGTTCGAGGCGTGGGAGCAAGTAGGACATGGGTCTGACGAGCCACAAGGTGCTGGCGCTGACCGTATTGATCGCCGTCGTGGTGATGGGGGGCACGGTCTGGCTGTGGCCCAGGATGGCCAGGACGACCTGGCAGGCGGTGCTCGGCCGGATCGGCACGCTGCTCGCCACCCAGTTCGCGGTGCTCGCGGCGCTCGGCCTGGTGGCGAACAACTACTTCGCCTTCTACAGCAGTTGGGACGACCTGCTGGGCACCGGTGACACCGGCCCGGTGGTGATCCACAACAAGGCGGACGCCTCCGGTCGCCTCCTGGTGGAGACGATCGGCCACGCCTCGGTCAAGGGCGGCGGTGCGGTGGGCCGCGAGCCCAGCCAGTCGGGCGAGATCCGCAAGGTCCGGATCGACGGTGCGGTCAGCTGGCTGTCCACCGAGAGCTACGTCTACCTGCCCCCGCAGTACTTCCAGCCGGAGTACGCGCAGAGGAAGTTCCCGGCCGTGATCGTCAGCACCGGGTTCCCAGGAATCGCCGAGAACCTGATCACCCGCTTCAACTACCCGGGCGCGGCGCTCAAGCTGCTGCAGGAAGGCCGGATGCAGCCGACCGTCCTGATCCTGATGCGCCCCTCGCCCGCGCTGCCGCAGGACACCGAGTGCGAGGACATCCCGAACGGCCCGCAGTCCGACACGTACTTCACCAAGGACGTGCCCTCGGCGATCCAGGCCAGCTTCCGGGTCTCGTCCGACCCGCAGGCCTGGGCCTTCATGGGCAACTCGACCGGCGGCTACTGCGCGCTCAAGCTGGCCATGCGCCACCCCGACGTGTTCCCGACCGCCGTCGCGCTCTCGGCCTACTACGACGCCGCCGACGACCCGACCACCGGTGACCTGTTCGGCGGCAGCAAGCAGCGCCGCGACGAGGCCAACCTGATGTGGCGGCTGAAGAACCTGCCGCAGCCCAACGTGTCCGTGCTGCTGGCGGGCACCAAGAAGGGCGACGGCGACTACCGGCGGGAGACCGAGGCCTTCGTCGAGGCGGCGCGGAGCCCGATGAAGGTCTCGTACAGCATGCTCGAGAACGGCGGCCACAACTTCGAGACCTGGAGCGCGCTGCTGCCGTCCTCGCTGGAGTGGCTGTCCCAGCACCTTGCGGTGCCGAACCCGACCGCCTGACGACCGGCCGCTTATCGGCCGGACCCCGGGGCCCAGCCGCGGGTCGGGGGTCCGGCCGTCACAGGTCTCAGGCCACCCGCTCCAGCGAACCGGTGTGCAGCTGGCCGACCCGGCCGCCCTCGCCCTCGAAGGTCCAGAAGGCCCGCACCGTCAGCTTGTTCAGGTCCATCACATGGCTGACGGTGATCCCGCTCTGCTCCGTCCAGCTGACGAAGTAGATCTCCGGTGCGACCTCGGCGACGTGCAGCCGCACGTCCTCCCACTGGCCCGCGGACTCGCCGAGGCCCTCCCAGCGCAGCCGCGTGCCGTCGGCCGAGTAGGTGTTGCGGAAGGCCGCGCCGTTGTCGGCCCGGAAGACGTAGGTGCGGCCGGCGAAGGCGGGCAGGGACGCGATCATGGTGGGGCGGCTCCTCGTTTCGGGCTTTGGTGCTCTTGTGCACTGCGGAAATGTCAGGCCTCCAATTTATCCGACCGGGTGCAGTCGGTCAGATCTTTGCCACGGTACGGATCGCCACCGCGCCGCCCGCCGGGGGGTGCGACCGGCACATGGACACCCGCCGCGCTCCGGTCCTACCGTCCACCCATAAGACGCACCCCTGCGAGACTCACCCCAGCGAGACGCACCCCCACCACGCCCGTCCACACCACCGGCATCGCGACGGTCGGCGGCACCCGGCTGCTGAGCGGCCTCGACCGCCTGGAGCTGGCCTGGGCGCCGGAGGCCGAGAGCCAGGTCGACGCCTGGCTCGGCTGACCGTCCCGCCAGGCCTTCGGCCGAGCACCCGGACGGGCACCCGGCCAGGAACCAGGACAGGCATCCGGCCGGGCCGGGGGATTGATCAACTCGGCCGCCACACAGCGTCGTTGATTGACACCGCTGTGAGCTGCACGACAACCGGACCGACGGAGTTGTCCGTTCACGCACAGCCTGCCTAGCCTGCAACGGTCGTCCGCCCTCGCGGACCCCGCCGCCGGGACGCCGAGTCCCGTCCACCCGTCGGCGGGTCACCGAGCACCACGCGGACGGGAGTGGGGGAACCAAGGTCGGCGCCCGGCCCGCGCGCTCACGCGTACGGGTCGTGGCTAGGGGTGAAGCCGTTCCACAGGCGGCCGGGCCAACTGCAGCCCGAACCCGACAGCTAACCTCGCAGGCGTCGCAGAGGTCCGCTCATGCCCCAGCCTGCTGTCCGGCGCGCCACGCCGCGCCACGCCCGCCCCTCCCGCCGCGGCCGCAACGCCGCCTTCGCCGCCACGGGGGCGCTCGCCATCAGCGGCGCCGGCCTGTTCGGACTGCCGTCCGTGAGCAGTGCCCAGGCCGCCACCGCGCCGACCGTCACCCAGGACCGGCTCGCCCCCGCCACCATGGTCGCGGGCAAGGCCGGCACCGCCTCGCTCGGCCTGCACTCCTCGGCCTGCTTCACCGCGAAGACCGTCGGCGTGGGCGTGCGGGACGCGCGCGGCACCAACCTCGACTTCCCCGGCAACGCCTCCAACGTGCAGATCTGCCCGAGCGGCGTGAACTTCACCAGCGGCGCGCGCACCCTGCCCGCCGGGACGTACACCCAGTTCGGCTTCTGGCAGGACCTCGGCGGCGTCTGGCACAACCTGCCCTCGCAGCAGCTGGTGGTCTCGGCCACCGCCACCCCGGCCCCGACGGCCACCGCCACCCCGGCGCCGACCTCCATGCCGACCCCGACCCCCACGCCGACCCCGAGCGCCACGGCCAGCCCGACCGCCCCCGCGCCGTCCTCCCTGGTCGCCGGCAAGTCGCTGACCTGGTCGGACGAGTTCAACGGCTCGATCTCCTGGGGCCAGCGCTGGGTCGGCGACAAGAGCACCTCGTACAAGTACGGGAACCACAACCCGGACGACAACAAGCTGGACTGGCTGAACAAGAACAACGTCAGCGTCGCCAACGGGGTCGCCACCTTCACCGCCGCCCCGGGCGGCCCGGCCCTGGAGAACGGCAAGCAGTCCTGGAACACCGGCTTCCTGACCACCGAGGGCTCCAGCGAGGGCTTCCAGGTCAAGACCGGCGACTACGCCGAGACCCGGGTCAAGCTGCCCGCGGGCACCGGCGCCTGGCCGGCCCTGTGGACCTGGAAGAACGGCAGCGGGGAGATCGACTCCTTCGAGTACCACCCCGACAACCCGAACCTGCTGGAGCTGACCAACCACGTCAACCCCGGCAACCCGAAGTACTACACCGACGCGAGCGCCATCGCGAAGGACCAGTGGGTGACCATCGGCACCTACTACGGCGCGAACTCGGTGGACTGGTACGTCAACGGCGTCAAGGTCTTCTCGGACGGCAAGGGCGTCGGCGCCAACTGGTCGGCGTACCTGATCCTCAACCTCTCGGTGTGCGCGGGGCAGTACCACCCCGCGCCGCAGGGGACCGCTCCGATCACCATGGCCGCCGACTACGTCCGCGTCTACCGCTAACCGGTAGGACGTCTCACCGGTCGCCGCAAGCCGGCAGCCGCTCGCCGGCGCCCGGCGCCCGGTGGGACGACGTGGCTCAGGAACCGGCAGCCGTCTCGACCACCGTGATGTCGAACGGCTGCCGGTTGTTGCTCTCGTCCCGGTCGTCCGCGCTGCGCACCGCGACCCAGCCGCCGCTCAGTTTTCCCAGGGGCAGGTCGGGGTCCAGACGGACCGGGACGAGGGCGGTCGCGGTGCGCAGCGGCGGCAGCCCGGGCCCGAAGACGCAGCGCACCCGGTGGCCGTTCTGCAGCACCTCGCAGTTGTCGGGGTAGTAGGGCCCCTCGGGGGTGACGCCCTTCGGCAGGGTGACCACGACCGTGAACGGGGAGGCGGTGGTGTCCGGGCCCCTGTTCGCGACGAAGCCGTGGACGGTCGTGGTGCCGCCGGGCGGCGCCGCCGGGTCCGGGTCGATCCGGACCACCTCCAGGTCGGAGTCGGACGGCGCGGCGACCACGGCGGGCAGGGTGGACACCTCGGGGACGGCGGACGCGGTCGGCGCGCCCGGCGCGACGACCTCCACCGCCGGACGGGGCTCCGGCCGACGCAGCGCCCAGGACGGGCTGGTGGCCAGCACCGCCACCGTGCAGCCCGCCACGACGGCCGCGACCAGCACGGCCCCGCCGTACCTCCTGCCCCTCGAGCTGCCGTGCGATCCCGTGTCACCGCAAGACCCAGTGCTGCCGTGCGATCCCGAGCCACCTCCTACGACGCCCCGTACGTCCTGCTGCTCCATGCCGCTCACCGTGCCCTCGTGCTTCGGCCGCCCGCACCGTCGCGGGCCGCGTCCGCACCAGGGTGGCCGAGCTGTCGCCGCGACCGGGGCGCATCCCGACCCGCCCCGCCGCCGTCCGCTCGAACGGAGGACGTGCGGTGTCGGCCCGGCGGCCCGTGTCGGAAAGGGGGGTTGACGAGGCGTCAGGCTGGTGGCCCTCAGGGGGCGAGGACCTGCCCCAGCCGGCCGGCGATCTGGCGCATCACCGGTACCAGCGAGGCGGCCCCGGCCTGCTCCTCCAGGGCCCGGATGCGGGCCTCCGGCCCGGAGACCGAGAGCGCGGTGGGCGTCGGCGCGCCGGGGACGGCGAGCGCGATGCAGCGGACGCCGATCTCCTGCTCCTGGTCGTCGACCACGTAGCCGCGCTCGCGCGCCTCGGCGAGCTGGTGCAGCAGCTCCTGCGGGTCGGTGACCGTGTACTCGGTGTGGGCCGGCAGCGGGTTGGGGCCGAGGACGGCGCGCGCCTCGTCCTCGGGCAGCTGGGCGAGCAGTGCCTTGCCGACGCCGGTGCAGTGCGGCTGCACCCGCCGCCCGACCTCGGTGAACATCCGCATCGAGCGCCGCGACTGCACCTGCCCGACGTACACCACCTCGCCGCCCTCCAGTACCGCCAGGTTCGCGGTCTCGCCGGTGGCCTCCATGAGCTCGGCCAGGTAGGGGCGGGCCCAGCTGCCGAGCAGCCGCCCGGCCGTCTCGCCGAGGCGGATCAGCCGGGGGCCGAGGGTGTAGCGGCGCGCGGTGTCCTGGCGGACATAGCCCTGCTGGACGAGGGTACGAACCAGTCGGTGGATGGTCGGCATCGGGAGGCCGGAACTGGTGGAGAGCTCGCTGAGCGTGGCCACGCCGCCGGCGTCGGCCAGCGCCTCCAGGAGTTGGAAGGCGCGCTCGACGGACTGCACGCCGCCGCTCGCGCGGTCGGAGCCTGTCGTCGATGCTGTGTCGGGGGTCGCAACCACCGGCGTTCCCTTCGCTGTCGGGGAGGAGTAGAGTCCCGGCGACCTCTTCAACAAACCGTTGAAATTCTGTATCGCGGAAACTAGTCTCCACCTTACAGAATCGAACTCGCCGACAGGCGGGTAACGATCGAGGAAGTTCCCGAGGAAGTTCCCACCGGAGCTCCCTTCGCCAGGCTCAACCGTCTTAGGAGTGTCCTGCTCATGGCTGCAGATCAGGGGCCCGTCGGCACCTCCCCCGCCGCTCCGGTCGTCACTGTCGCCGGTCCGCGCGTCCACCGGGCGGAGGAGGTGCTCACTCCGGAGGCCGTCGCCTTCGTCGTCGGCCTCCATCGCGCCTTCGAGGACCGCCGGCAAGAGCTCCTGGCCAGGCGGAAGACCCGCCGCGCCGAGATCGCGGCAGCCGGCACGCTGGACTTCCTCCCCGACACCGCCGACATCCGCGCCGGGGACTGGAAGGTCGCCGAGGCGCCCCGCGCCCTCCAGGACCGCCGGGTCGAGATCACCGGGCCGACCGACCGCAAGATGGTCATCAACGCCCTCAACTCCGGCGCCAGGATCTGGCTCGCCGACTTTGAGGACGCCACCTCCCCGACCTGGGAGAACGTGGTCAGCGGCCAGGTCAACCTGATCGACGCCTACGAGGGCCGGATCGACTTCACCACCCCGGCCGGCAAGGCCTACGCCCTCAAGCCCGCCGCCGAACTCGCCACCGTCGTGGTCCGCCCGCGCGGCTGGCACCTGGACGAGAGCCACCTGCTGGTCGACGGCACCCCGGTCGCCGGCGCCTTCCTCGACTTCGGCCTGTACTTCTTCCACAACGCCGCCCGGCTGCTCGCCAAGGGCGCCGAGGACCCCAACTCCGGGCCGTACTTCTACCTGCCGAAGACCGAGAGCCACCTCGAGGCCCGGCTCTGGAACGACGTGTTCACCCACGCCCAGGCCGCACTCGGCATCCCGCACGGCACCATCCGCGCCACCGTCCTGATCGAGACCATCACCGCCGCCTTCGAGATGGACGAGATCCTCTACGAGCTGCGCGACCACGCGGCCGGCCTCAACGCCGGGCGCTGGGACTACCTGTTCTCGATCGTCAAGAACTTCCGCGACGCCGGCGAGCACTACATCCTGCCGGACCGCAACAGCGTCACCATGGCCTCGCCGTTCATGGCCGCCTACACCCGCCTGTTGGTGCAGACTTGCCACAAGCGCGGCGCCCACGCGATCGGCGGCATGGCCGCGTTCATCCCCAGCCGCAAGGACCCCGAGGTCAACGCGGCCGCGCTCGAGAAGGTCAAGGCCGACAAGGACCGCGAGGCCGGCAATGGCTTCGACGGCTCCTGGGTCGCCCACCCGGACCTGGTGCCGGTCGCCCGGGCCTCCTTCGACGCGGTGCTCGGCGAGCGGCCCCACCAGAAGGACAACCCCGGCCCGTCCGAGCCCGTCACCGCCGCCCAGCTGCTCGACATCGCCGGCGCCGGCGGCACCTGCACCCACGCGGGACTGCACAACGCCGTCCAGGTCGGCGTCCGCTACATCGAGGCCTGGCTGCGCGGGATGGGCGCGGTCGGCATCTTCAACATGATGGAGGACGCTGCCACCGCCGAGATCTCCCGCTCGCAGATCTGGCAGTGGATCCACAACGGGGTCGTGCTCTCCGACACCGGCGAGAAGGCCACCGCCGAACTGGTCCGCAGCCTGGTCGCCACGGAACTGGCCGAACTCCTCGCCGAGCTGGGCGAGGATGCCTACCGTGCCGGCCGCTGGCGCGAGGCCGCCCAGCTCTTCGAACAGGTCGCCCTGGCCGAGGAGTTCGCGGACTTCCTGACCCTCCCCGCGCTTCCCCTGCTGGGCTGAGCCCAATCTAATCCGCCGGCTCCGCCGCTGACGCCTGCCAGGCTGTAGCACTCCGGCGGCCCGTTACTCCGTTCCGTACGGCGACGAATCCACCTGTCCTCTCATCGCCGTACGGAACGGCCTTTTCCTCGCAAGGAGTTCACCCATGCCGCGCATCTTCTTCAACGGCCAGGCGATGGTCGGCGGCCCGTTCCACGCCAAGGTCGCCGACGCGCTGATCGGGCCCGCCCGGACCGCTCCCGGCTACCGCTTCTTCTCCATCGACCACAGTGGCGGCACGGACGTCTGCCCGGGGCTGCTGCCCGACCCGGACGTCGACACCGCCATCGAGGGCGAGCTGTACGACATCAGCCTGGAGCGGCTGCGGGACGTCGTGCTGCCCGGCGAACCGCGCGAGCTGGAGCTGGGCGTGATCACGCTGGAGGACGGCTCCGCGTGCTTCTCCATGCTGCTCGCCCGGGGCGAAGTCGAGCGCGGCGTCCACCGCGAGATCACCCACCACGGTGGCTGGCGCACCTACCTGTCGACGATCGGGCGCGCGGCCTGACGGCGGACGGATGACAGCGAACAGATGACGGCGACCAGATGACAGATGACAACTTTCGTCATCTGTCATCTGGTCGCTGTCGTCTGTCATCTGTTCGCTGAGGCTCCCCGCCCGGAGTTCGCCCCCGATCTCGCCGGGGTGGGGGCGGGTCGGCGCCGGGCACGCCGCGGCCCCGGACCCTCGCCGTGGGTCCGGGGCCGCGGTCCGCGCACCCGCTGTGGGGTGCGCGGAGTCCGGGGGCACACCGTCCCTGGGTGCCCTCGGAGTCCGAGGGGTGTCAGACCGGTCGGGCCGCCAGCTCCCGGGCGGCGCGGGCGCAGTCGCGCGCGATCCGGTCCTCGTTGACGGTGGTCAGCTGCCCCTTCTCGACCACCGCGTTGCCGTTGACGAACAGCGCTGACAGCGGCGGCAGGGCGCCGAAGGTGAGCGCGGCGATCGGGTCGGCGATGGAGGAGTGCATGACCCCGTCGATCTTCCACAGCGCCAGGTCGGCGAGCTTGCCGACCTCGATCGAGCCGATCTCGTTCTGCCGGCCGAGCACCCGGGCGCCGCCCATGGTGCCGAGGCGCAGCGCCTGGCGTCCGGTGAGGGCGGTGGGGGAGCCGTGCAGCCGGTTGATCAGCAGGGCGTTGCGCAGCTCGGTGCCGAGTTCGCCGGACTCGTTGGAGGCGGTGCCGTCCACGCCGAGGCCGACCGGGACGCCGGCCCGGAGCATGTCGGGTACCCGGGCGATGCCGGCGGCGAGGCGGGCGTTGGAGGAGGGGCAGTGGGCGACGCCGGTGCCGGTCTCGGCGAACTTGGCGATGTCGGAGTCGTTCATGTGGACGCAGTGCGCCATCCAGACGTCCTCGCCGAGCCAGCCGACCGACTCGAAGTAGTCGGTCGGGCCCATGCCGAACAGCTCCTTGCAGAACTGCTCCTCCTCGGCGGTCTCCGAGCCGTGGGTGTGCAGCCGGACGCCCTTGCGGCGGGCGAGTTCGGCGGACTGGCGGAGCAGGTCGGTGGAGACCGAGAAGGGCGAGCAGGGCGCGATGGCGACGTGCAGCATCGAGCCGAAGGAGGAGTCGTGGTACCGGTCGACGGCGGCCTCGGAGGCGGCCAGGATGTCGTCCAGCTCCTCGACGGCGTGGTCCGGCGGCAGGCCGCCGTCCTTCTTGCTGCGGTCCATCGAGCCGCGCAGCGCGGTGAACCGCAGGCCGAGCTCCTGGACGGCCTCGATGGAGGCGCCGAGGACGTCGCCGCCGTCCTGGGGGAAGACGTAGTGGTGGTCGGAGGCGGTGGTGCAGCCGGACTTGAGCAGCGCGGCGGCGGAGCCCTGGCTGGCGGCGTGGACGAGCTTCTCGTCGATCCGGGCCCAGGTCGGGTAGAGGGCGACCAGCCAGTCGAACAGGATGTTGTCCTGGGCGAGGCCGCGGGTGATCCACTGGTAGAAGTGGTGGTGGGTGTTGACCAGGCCGGGGGTGATCAGGTGGCCTTCGCCGTTGATGCGGCGCACCACGTTGTCCAGCCACGCCGGGGCGGCGCCGTCGCCGACCGACTCGATCGTGTTGCCGAGGATGACCACGTGGCCGCGGGCGTACTCGGTGTCGTTGGCGTCGACGGTGGCGATCGCGACGTTCTCGATCACGATCCGCTGGTCGGCGGGCGGGGGCTGGACTGCCATGGTGTCTCCTAGTGGGGGAGGGCCGGGAGGAGGGCGCGTCGGGGCGAGGCGCGCTCCTCCCGGACCGGTCAGGACGGTGTCGCCGTCGGCACCGTCGCGCCGGAGCCCTCGCCGGATCTGGACCGGCGGGCGGCTCCGACGTGGTGGAAGAGCAGGTTGAGCAGGACGGCCATCACGCAGCCGGCCGAGATCCCCGAGTGCATCAGGGTCCTTACGGCCTCCGGGAAGGAGTCGTAGAACGTCGGCGCGGCGATCGGGACGATGCCGACACCGAGCGAGACCGACACCAGGATGGTGTGGGAGCTGGACTCCATGCCGGCCTCCGCGAGGGTGCGGATGCCGCTGGCCGCGACCGTGCCGAAGAGCACGATCCCGGCGCCGCCGAGGACGGGCTGCGGTACCAGGGAGACGACCGAGCCCAGCACGGGGAAGAGCCCCAGCAGGACCAGGATGCCGCCGCCGGCCGCGACCACGAAGCGGCTGCGGATCTTCGTCAGCGCGACCAGCCCGATGTTCTGGGCGAAGGCGCTGGCGGCGAAGCCGTTGAAGACGGGGCTGAGCGCGGTGGCCAGGCCGTCGGCCCGCAGGCCGGCGGCGAGGGTGGTTTCGTCGGCCTCGCGGTCGACGATCTTGCCGAGCGCGAGCATGTCGGCGGTGGACTCGGTCATCGAGACCACCATGACGATGCAGAGCGAGACGATCGCGGCCGCGTCGAACATGGGCGCGCCGAAGTGGAACGGGGAGGGGAGCGCGAAGACCTTCGCGTCCCGGACCGCGCCGAAGTCGGCCAGCCCCAGCGGGAAGGCGATCAGGGTGCCGAACGCCAGGCCGACGAGCAGGGACAGCTGCTGCCAGAAGCCGCGCAGCAGCCGGTTGCAGAGCACCACCGCGGCGAGGGTGATCGCGGCGAGGCCGATGGCCCGCATGGAGCCGTACCCGGGGGCGCTCGGCGAGCCGCCGCGAGCCCAGTTGACCGCCACCGGAAGCAGGGACACCCCGATGAGGGTGATCACGGTGCCCTGGACGACCGGGGGGAAGAACCGGATGAGCTTGCAGAAGTACGGCGCCGCGAGGAAGCACAGGGCCCCCGCGACGATCACCGCTCCGAAGATCACCGGGAGGGCGTTCTTCGGTCCGTGTTCGTTGGCGATGGCGATCATGGGCGCGACCCCCGCGAAGGAGACGCCGTTCACGAACGGCAGTCGCGCGCCGATCTTCCAGACCCCGAGGGTCTGGAGGAGGGTGGCCAGTCCGGCGGTGAACAGGCTGGCCGATATGAGCAGGGCGAGTTCGGCGGGCGAGAGCCCGACGCCGGCGCCGACGATGAGCGGGGGTGCGACGACCCCCGCGTACATCGCGGCGACGTGCTGGAGTCCGGTGGAGAACAGTTTCACCGGGGGCAGCAACTCGTCCACGGGGTGGGTCCCGGGCCCGGACTCCTCGCCGGGGAGGCTGGTGGAGGTGTCCGGGCCAGGGGGTCCTGCCGGGGTGGAACCGCCGTCTGTACTGGTGTTGCTGGGTGCCATGTCGAGCCCCTCTTGTGCCCGTGGCTCCCGGCGCGCCCGTGGCGCTGGAGTGCGGCTGGTGGTGATGTGGCCGAGGACGGGACGGCGGTGCAAGGATTCCTCGGCCGGCCTCTCCAGTGCCCCGGGCCGGCCGCCGCGAGGCAGACACGAACTCCGGTGGGTGGGGGTGGAGAAACTGGTGGTGCGGGTGATACGGATGGCGCAGGTGCTGCCGGTGGTGCGGATGGACCGGCCCGCCCGGACTCGACCGGCCTGAGGGGGCCGGCGGGTGCGGCGATTCCGGGCGGTGTCCACGGTGGTGGGGGAGGTCAGGCGACCGGGATGACCGGGACGACGCCCTCGCGGTGCACGGTGCCCTCGATCAGGCCGTACATGCGGTCCGCGGCGTAGTAGACCTCGTTGTCGTTCTTGAGGCCGAAGGGCTCCAGGTCGACGAGGAAGTGGTGCTTGTTGGGCAGCTCGAGGCGTACCTCGTCCACCTCGGCGCGGTTGTTGAGGACCCGGGTGCCCATCGCGTGCAGGGTCTGCTGCAGCGAGTAGGAGTAGGTCTCGGCGAACGCCTCCAGCATGTGGCGCTTCACGTGGGCGTAGGAGCGGTTCCAGTTGGGCTGGGCCTCGCCGTCCTTGCCGCTGTAGCCGTACTTCCAGCGGGCGGTCACCTGGGTGGCGAGGATGCGGTCGTACGCCTCCTGCAGGGTGGTGTACTTGTCCTTGATGTAGCCCCAGAACTCCGAGTTGGTGGAGTTCATCACCACGAGGTCCTTCAGGCCGGAGATGACCTGGACGGACTCACCGTCGTAGAAGATCTCGGTGGTGCGGACCTCCTGGCCGCTGCGGACGAAGGAGTGGCCGACCTCCTCCGAGCCGATGAAGCGGGCCGAGCTGTCCGGCGTCTTGATCCGGTCCCAGGTGTACTCCTCGATCCGGATCCGGGCGCCGTGCACGACGCCGCGCTCGGTGTTGTCGACGAAGTGGCGCGCCAGGATGATGCCGAAGGCCTCGGCCGACTCGATGCCGTACTCCTTGGCGAAGGCGTAGACGGTGTTCTTGGTGGTGTCGGTGGGGAGGCAGTTGGCGTTGGACCCGGTGAGGTGGACGTCCTCGAACTCGCCCTGGAGGGAGACCGAGACGTTCAGGTCCTTGATCTCGTGCCGGGTGGAGTCGCGGGAGATCCGGACGATGCGGTTCTCCGCCTTGCCGTACTGGTTCTGACCGAGCACGTGGGCCATGACGTGGCTCCTAAAGCTTCCAGGTCGGTCTACTAGCTTCCGCGGTAGACCGAGTATCCGAACGGGTTGAGCAGCAGAGGCACGTGGTAGTGGTGCTGTTCGGGCGCGACCGTGAAGACGATCGAGACCTCGGGGAAGAACGGCGGCTCCGACGACTTGAGCGCGTAGTGGGCGCCGGTGTCGAAGAGCAGCCGGACGACCGAGCCCGCCTCCACGGCCGGCAGGTCCTTGACCCGGCCGTCGGAGTCCGTGGCGGAGGTGCCGAGCACCTGCCAGCCACCCTCGGTGTGCAGTGCGAGCTCGACCGGGACACCCTCGGCCGGGCGGCCGAGGCTGGTGTCGAGCACGTGGGTGGAGATGCCAGTCATGGGTGAAGTGACCTTACTGATGGCAGATGTGATGGTGCGCCAGTTCCCGAGCGACCTGGCCGGGCGCGTGAGCGACGACTTTGTTCATGACGGTACGTCAGAAGTGCGGTCAGGAGCCGTCGATCAGGCGGTTGAGGCGGATGTCGTTGATCTTGCGCAGCTCCCCGCGGACGATCTCCGCCTCGGTGGCGGCGGCGTTGGGGTGGCGCTCGCGCAGGGCGGCGAGCATGCCGACCGCGGTGCGGCCGGTCGCGCAGATCAGGAACACGTGGCCGAACTTCGCCTCGTAGGCGGTGTTGGCCTCGCGCAGTTCGTCGAGGACCGCTTGGTCCACGCCCTGGATTCCGGCCTGCTCGCGCTCGGAGGTGGCGTCGCCCGTCTTGGGCTTGCCGATCCGGGCGTGGCCGGCCATCGCGTCGCGCAGGTCCTCGGCCGTCAGCGACGCCATGGCCGCCGCGTTGGCGGCGAGCAGGGCCTCGCGGTCGGACCAGGGCTTGGCCTCCGCGACCGCGGCGGCCCAACGGGGGCTGGAGCATACCTCCAGCAGGATCGCCTCCAGCTCCGCGGCATCGGCCGCGGCCAGGGCGTCAAGGGCGTGGGGGTGGTTGGTCACGAGTGGACCTCCTGAAGAGTGGTGCCACCCGCAAAAGCTAGATCGACCCCACCCGGGCGTCAACACTTTGTTGAACGGTTGGTGGTTACGTTTTGAACCGGCCCGGGATGCCGGGCCCTTTCGTGTGCGATTCGCCAAGTGTGCCCCGCCGCGGGCCGATCCAGACTGGCCGTACCGGCGGGGTCACCCGTTCGGAAAGTCCCGTCGGTCAGGAGGGCTTCGAGCCGTCCTGGCGGTTCAGGTAGTTGTACACCGTGAAGCGGCTGACGCCCAGGGCCGAGGCGACCGTCTCGACGCCGTGGCGGACGGTGAAGGCGCCGCGCTCCTCCAGGAGGGCGACGACCCGCTGCTTCTCCAGCCGGTCCAGCTCGGCCAGCGGGCGGCCGTCGAACTGGCGGGTCATCTCGGCCAGCAGTCGGTCCAGCGCGCTGCTCAGGTGCGGCAGTCGGACGGCCAGCGCCGGCGTGCCCTCCCACTCCAGGACGACGTCCTCGGTCTTGGCCTCGTCCAGCGGGACGGGCGTCGCGCCGACCGCGTCCAGCAGCGGCTTCATCGCCGCGGCGAGCGGGTGTTCCACGTGCTCGGTCACGGCGTACCGCCCTCCTCGTCCAGGACGCTGACCTGGACGGAGATCCGGGTCGCCCCGGCGTCCAAGGTCTCCCGGAGCAGCTTGGTCACCGCGGCGAGGACCTGTTCGGCCTCGCCCTCGGCGCCGGTCCCGAAGGGGCCGACCGACACGGCCAGGCCGGCGTCGTCGACGGCCCTGCGGGCCGCCGCGGCGTGCTCCGGGAACGTGTCCAGTTCGAACGGTTCTGTCGTGAACTCCACCATCAATCGCACGGGATCACTGTATCCAGCGAGGGTGCGGGCGGGCAGGGGCTGGGCGATCGAACAGTCGCGGTACCAGCGGCGGAGCACCCTCCGAGCGTCTTCAACAAAATGTTGCGACGCCCTTGACACTCGCTTCATCGGCCGGAGATGCTTCCACCACACAGAATCCCTCTTCCGGATCGTGGAAGTTGCGGATGACGGAAGAGAGATGAGAGGTGATTGACGTGACGGCCGCTGCCAAGCACCACTACACGGTCAACCTGTCGATCCTGTTCGGCGAGCTGCCGCTCCTGGAGCGCCCCGCCGCGGCAGCCGCGGCCGGCTTCACCGCCGCCGAGCTCTGGTGGCCCTTCGGGGAGGAGCACAACCCCTCCGAGGCCGAGCTCGACGCACTCCGCAAGGCGTTCACCGACGCCGGGGTACGGCTCACCGGCCTCAACTTCCTGGACGACCTGAGCAAGGGCGCCCGCGGTACCGTCTCGGTTCCCTCCGAGCGGGACCGCTTCCGGGCCAACGTCCCGGTCGCCGCGGAGCTCGCCGGCTCGCTCGGCACCAAGGCGCTCAACGCGCTGTACGGCAACCGGGTCGAGGGCGTCGAGGCGGCCGAGCAGGACGCGCTCGCACTGGACAACCTGGTGCTCGCCGCGAAGGCCGCGCACGAGGTCGGCGCGATCCTGCTGATCGAGGCCCTGAACCAGGCCGAGTCCCCGGACTACCCGTTGGTCTCGGCCGCCGCCGCCGTCGAGGTGGTCGACAGGGTCAACGCCGCCACCGGCCTGGGCAACGCCCGGTTCCTGTGCGACCTGTACCACCTGGCCAAGAACGGCGAGGACCTGGCGCAGGTCATCGAGACCTACGCCGACCGCATCGGCCACGTGCAGATCGCCGACAACCCGGGCCGCAACGAGCCCGGCACCGGCGGACTGGACTTCGAGGACCTGTTCGCCCGGCTCACCGCCGCCGGCTACACGGGCCCGATCGGCCTGGAGTACCGCCCCTCCACCGGCGTCAGCGCCGACAGCTTCGGGTGGCTGCCGCGCGAGCTGCGCGCCGCCGAGTAGCGCCACTCGGCTCTCGGCCGACCCACCCGACCTCCCACCCGCACACGTAAGGAACTCGACGCGATGAGCCGCAAGATCGCCTTCATCGGCCTCGGCATCATGGGCAGCCCGATGGCCGCCAACCTGGTCAAGGCCGGCCACCACGTCACCGGCTTCAACCTCACCCAGCCGCAGATCGACGCCCTGGTCGCGGCCGGCGGCCACGGCGCCACCTCCATCGCGGACGCGGTGAAGGACGCCGAGGTCGTCATCACCATGGTCCCGGCCGACCCGCACGTCGAGCAGGCCATCCTGGGCGAGGGCGGCGTGCTGGAGAACGTCCAGCCCGGCATCCTGGTGATCGACATGTCCTCGATCACCCCGCAGACCTCGATCAAGGTCGAGGCGGCCGCCAAGGCCAAGGGCGTCCGGACGCTGGACGCCCCGGTCTCCGGCGGCGAGGCCGGCGCCGTCGAGGCCGTTCTGTCGATCATGGTCGGCGGCGCCGCCGAGGACTTCGCCGAGGCCAAGCCGCTGTTCGACGTGCTGGGCACCACGGTCATCCACGTCGGCCCGGCCGGCGCCGGCCAGACCGTCAAGGCCGCCAACCAGCTGATCGTCGCCGTCAACATCCAGGTGCTCGCCGAGGCCGTGGTGTTCCTCGAGAACGCCGGCGTCGACCTGCAGGCGGCCCTGGACGTCCTCGGCGGCGGCCTGGCCGGCTCGACCGTGCTCAACCGCAAGAAGGCGAACATGCTGAACCGCGAGTTCGCCCCGGGCTTCCGGATCGACCTGCACCACAAGGACATGGGCATCGTCACCGACGCCGCCCGCGCCGTGGGCGCCGCGCTGCCGGTCGGCGCCGTGGTGGCCCAGCTGGTCGCCTCCGCCCGCGCCAACGGCGACGGCTCGCTCGACCACTCGGCGCTGCTGCGCGGCGTCGAGCGGCTCTCCGGCCGCGAGGTCAAGTAACACCCCCGGGGGCTCCCGTGCGGAGCCCCCGGCCCGAAGCTCCTCCTGGCGGCGTGTACCCATCCGGTCGTGCCCGCGTCGCCAGGAGGTTTGACCCGACCGGCGTGCGGGCTGGGGCTCATCCGCCCGCCCGCCGGTCGATCCAGCCGGTGATGCGTACTCCCTTCCAGGGGGCACTTCGGTCGTGCCTGCGCGTCGCCTGGCCCCTTCCCCGCCGAGGGGAGCCTCTCGTACGTCGGAAGCGGGACGAGGGGAACGGCGGGGAGGGGGTCGCACCCTCCCGGGGCCTCCGGACCCTCCCGGGCCGACCAGGCCCTCCCGGGGCCTCCGGACCCTCCCGGGCCGGAACGGCCGAGGGGGTCGCACCCCCGGACCCCCGGGCACATGCTTGACGCACGTCGCAGTACCACCGCCACACCCGTACGGAAGCGAGGACCGCATCATGCCGCCCACCCCCCGCCAGGGCCATGTGGTCGTCGCCCCCGACAAGTTCAAGGGCACCCTGGAGGGTGCCGAGGTCGCCGCCCGGATCGCCGCCGGCATCCGGCGCGCCGCGCCCGGCACCGAGGTGCGCGAGCTGCCCGTCGCCGACGGCGGCGAGGGCACCCTGGCCGCCGCGCTCGCGGCGGGGTTCGACCGCGTCCCGGCCAAGGTGGCCGGCCCGACCGGCCTGCCGGTGGACGCCGCGCTCGCCGTCCGGGGCGACACCGCCGTGGTCGAACTGGCGCAGTCCTCCGGGCTCGCCCGGCTGCCCGGCGGCCGGACCGCCCCGCTCGCGGCCGGGTCCTACGGGGTCGGCCAGCTGATCGCCCGGGCCGTCTCGCTCGGCGTCAAGCGGATCGTGCTGGGCCTCGGCGGCAGCGCCTGCACGGACGGCGGGGCGGGCATGGTGCAGGCACTCGGAGTGCGTCTGCGCGACGCCGAAGGCGCCGAACTCCCGCCCGGCGGAGCCGCGTTGCGCAGGCTTGCGGAGATCGACCCGGGCCCGCTGGCCGACGGCCTGCGCGGCGTCGAGATCGTGGTGGCCTGCGACGTGGACAACCCGCTGCTCGGGCCGCGCGGCGCCACCGCCGTGTACGGCCCGCAGAAGGGCGCCGACGGCGACGACCTGGTGGTCCTGGAGGAAGGACTGACCCGGTTCGCCGACCTGGTCGCCGAAGCCACCGGACGGGACGTCCGGGAGGCCTCCGGCGCCGGCGCCGCGGGCGGGGTGGGCTTCGCCGCCCTCGCCCTGCTCGGCGCCACCATGCGACCCGGCATCGAGCTGCTGCTCGACCTGCTGGGCTTCGACGAGGCCGTGCGTGGGGCACGCCTCGTCGTGACCGGCGAGGGCTGCCTGGACGCTCAGACGCTCCACGGCAAGGCCCCCGCCGGAGTTGCCGCGGCGGCCGCCCGGGCGGGGGTTCGGGTGGCCGCCGTGGCAGGTCGACTGGAACTCGCCGAGCCCCAGTGGCGGGCGGCCGGCTTCACCGCCGCGATCGCGCTGACCGACCTGGCCGAACAGCCGGGGGACAGCATGACCAGGGCCGCCGAGCTGGCCGAAGTCGCGGGGGAGAAGCTGGCCGGCGAGCTACTGGCGCGCTGAACCCTCGTACGTTCATCCATTGACGTTTTGTTGAAGGCGGGCCTAGGCTCCCGGCAATCCCTCGCCTCCTCCCGCGTTCGACCACCCTCGAACCACCCGAGAAGCACCCGAGAAGCACCCGAGAACCACCCGAGAAGCACCCTCGGACACCTCTCCACCCGCCCCCAAACCACCCCCCAACTCCCAGGTTTCGGAGGTCTCCCATGCCTTTCAGCCAGCCGACGGTGATCCGCTCCCGACGGGTCGTCCTGCCCGACGGCGAGCGCCCCGCGGACGTGCTGATCCGGGACGGGAAGATCGAGCAGATCGTCGCGCACGGCTCGCTCACGGTCGGCGACCGCGAGCTCGCCGACCTCGGC
Source organism: Kitasatospora sp. NPDC034035 (assembly GCF_055575755.1). Taxonomy (NCBI): domain Bacteria; kingdom Bacillati; phylum Actinomycetota; class Actinomycetes; order Kitasatosporales; family Streptomycetaceae; genus Kitasatospora; species Kitasatospora sp. NPDC034035. The sequence goes on from NZ_JBVISA010000011.1 coordinate 57,220, forward strand.
GACACCGCCCTGCTGCCCGGCCTGGTCGACACCCACGTGCACGTCAACGAGCCCGGCCGCACCGAGTGGGAGGGCTTCGCCACCGCCACCCGGGCCGCCGCGGCCGGCGGCGTCACCACGATCATCGACATGCCGCTCAACTCGATCCCGCCCACCACCACGGTGGAGGGGCTGCTGGCCAAGCGGAAGACCGCCGAGGGCCAGGCCTGGGTCGACCTCGGCTTCTGGGGCGGTGCCGTCCCCGGCAACGTCGCGGATCTCGAACCCCTGCACCGCGAGGGCGTGTTCGGCTTCAAGAGCTTCCTCGCCCCCTCCGGCGTGGACGAGTTCCCGCACGTCGAGGCCGCCGACCTGGAGGCCGCCCTGGCCGAGCAGGCCCGGATCGGGGCGCTGGCGATCATCCACGCCGAGGACCCGACCGTCCTCGCCGCCGCCCCGCAGCAACCCGGCGTCCACTACCGGGACTTCCTGGCCTCCCGCCCCGCCGACGCGGAGACCGCGGCCGTCGCCCACCTGCTGGACACCGCCCGGCGCACCGGCGCCCGGGTGCACATCCTGCACGTCTCCTCCGCCGCCGTCCTGCCGCTGCTGCGCCAGGCGCGCGAGGACGGCGTCCGGGTGACCGCCGAGACCTGCCCGCACTACCTGACCCTCGCGGCCGAGCAGGTGCCCGACGGCGACACCGCCTTCAAGTGCTGCCCGCCGATCCGCGACGAGTCCAACCGGGACGCGCTCTGGGAGGCCCTGGCGAACGGCGAGTTCATCGCCGTCGTCTCCGACCACTCGCCGTCCACCCCCGACCTCAAGCTGCTGCCCGAGTACGGCGGCAACGGGGACTTCGCGGCCGCCTGGGGCGGCATCGCCTCGCTGCAGCTCGGCCTGCCGGCCGTCTGGACCGAGGCCCGCCGCCGCGGCCACACCCTGTCCGACGTCGTGCGCTGGATGTCCGCCGGACCGGCCGAACTGGTCGGCCTCACCGGCACCAAGGGCGCCATCGCGCCCGGCCACGACGCCGACCTGGTCGCCTTCGACCCCGACGGCGAGTTCGCCGTCCACGCGAGCGGCCTGCACCACCGCAACCCGGTGACCCCGTACGCGGGCCGGACCCTCACCGGCGCGGTGCGCGGCACCTGGCTGCGCGGCCGCGAGGTGGACACCGGAGCCCGGCCCTTCGGCCGGCAGCTCGCCCGGCCCGCCGCCCCTGCCACCCCCCGTACCACCGCCCGGGCCACCGCGCGGACCACCACCCGTTCCACCACCCCGTCCGATCGCGCCTGAAACCGAACGCGCCTACAGAGGAGAGTCAGTGACCACTGCCGACACCCCGAGTGCTCCCTTCACCGAGCTGGTCAACCTGGCCTCCCGGCTGCTCGGCGCGGGCGTCGTCGCCACCAACGAGGACACCTTCGCGGACGCCGAGAACCTGCTGGTCGCCAAGCCGGCCGAGTTCCGCCCGCACACCTTCGGCCACAAGGGCCAGATCATGGACGGCTGGGAGTCCAAGCGCCGCCGCGGCGTCTCCGCCGAGCAGCCGCACCCCACCGACCAGGACCACGACTGGGCGATCGTCCGGCTCGGCGCCGGCGGCGTGATCCGCGGCGTGATCGTGGACACCGCCCACTTCACCGGCAACTACCCGGAATCCGGGTCCGTCGAGGCCGCGTCCGTACCCGGCCACCCCTCGCCCGAGGAACTCGGGGACGCCGACTGGACCACGATCGTGCCGCGCACCCCCCTGCGGGGCGACACCGCCCACGAGTTCGCCGTCGAGGACGGCACCCGCTACACCCACGTGCGGCTGAACATGTACCCGGACGGCGGCATCGCCCGGCTGCGCGTGCACGGCGAGGTGCTGCCCGACCCGCGTGAGCTGGACGGCCTCACCTTCGACCTGGCCGCCCAGGAGTACGGCGGCGTGGCCGAGGCGGCGTCCGACCGCTACTTCTCCTCCCCGCACAACCTGAACGCTCCCGGTCGCGCCTCCGTCATGGGCGAGGGCTGGGAGACCCGGCGTCGGCGCGACAAGGCCAACGACTGGGTGCAGATCGCCCTGGCCGGGGGTGGTGAGGTCCTGGCCGCCGAGGTGGACACCACCCACTTCGTCGCCAATGCCCCCGGCTGGGCCGACCTGATCGGCTTCGACGCCTCGACCGGAGCCGACCCGGCCGCCGGCGAGTGGTTCGAACTCCTGCCCCGCACCCGCCTGCAGCCCGACACCCGGCACCGCTTCCGGCTCGACACCGGACGCCCGGTGACCCATGTGCGCATCAACGTCTACCCGGACGGCGGGCTCGCCCGCCTCCGGCTCACCGGCCGCCTCACCGAGGCCGGCCGCGCGGCCCTCGCGCTGCGCTGGTTCAACGCCGTCCCGGCTGCCGAGGCCGCCACGGCCCTCACCGAGGCCGGGCTGACCGCCGACGAGGCCGCCGCGCTGACCGCCGCCCGCCCGCTGGCGGACCCGGCCGCGGCCGGCGCCGCCGTCGCGGCGCTCCAGCCGGGCGACGGCCCCGACGGCGAGCGCTCCTCCCGCCGCCGCTCGGCCGTCTGGCGCCTGCTCGGCGCCTGAAGCGCCCACCCACTGAAGTGTGACGGCCCGCCAGTCCACTCTCCACGCACCGCTCTTATCGACACCTGAAGGACCCTCCATGTCCAAGATCCTGACCACGGAGTCCGGCGCCCCCATCGCCGACAACCAGAACTCGGCCTCGGCCGGCGAGTACGGCCCGCTGCTGATCCAGGACCAGCAGCTGCTGGAGAAGCTGGCCCGGTTCAACCGCGAGCGCATCCCGGAGCGCGTCGTGCACGCCCGCGGCTCCGGCGCGTACGGCTACTTCGAGGTCACCGACGAGGTGTCGCAGTACACCCGGGCGGACTTCCTCGCCGAGGTCGGCAAGCGCACCGAGGTCTTCCTGCGCTTCTCCACCGTGGCCGGCAACCTGGGCGCCAGCGACGCGGTGCGCGACCCGCGCGGCTTCGCGCTGAAGTTCTACACCGAGGAGGGCAACTACGACCTCGTCGGCAACAACACCCCGGTGTTCTTCATCAAGGACCCGATCAAGTTCCCCGACTTCATCCACTCGCAGAAGCGCGACCCGTACACCGGCGTGCAGGAGGCGGACAACGTCTGGGACTTCTGGGCCCACTCGCCCGCCTCGACCCACCAGATCACCTGGCTGTTCGGCGACCGCGGCATCCCGGCCTCGTACCGCCACATGAACGGCTACGGCTCGCACACCTACCAGTGGGTCAATGCCAATGGCGACGCCTACTGGGTGAAGTACCACTTCAAGACCAACCAGGGCGTCCGCTCCCTGGACGGCGACCAGGCCGCCGAGGTGGCCGGCGCCGACGCCGACTCGCACCAGCGCGACCTGCACCAGGCCATCGAGCGCGGGGTGTTCCCGTCCTGGACCCTCTACGTCCAGCTGATGCCGGTCGCCGAGGCGGCGGACTACCGCTTCAACCCCTTCGACCTCACCAAGGTGTGGCCGCACGCCGACTACCCGCTGGTCAAGGTCGGTCGCCTGGTGCTCAACAGGAACCCGGAGAACGTCTTCGCCGACGTCGAGCAGTCCGCGTTCTCGCCGAACAACTTCGTGCCCGGCATCGGCCCGTCCCCGGACAAGATGCTCCAGGGCCGGCTGTTCGCCTACGCGGACGCCCAGCGCTACCGCCTCGGCGTCAACCACACCCTGCTGCCGGTGAACGCCCCGCGCGCCACCGTGGCCGCCAACTACGGCCGCGACGGCCTGATGGCCACCAACGCGGCCGGCCGTGGCAGGAACTACGAGCCCAACTCGTACGACGGCCCGGCCCAGACCGACAACGCGCTCGCCGCGCCGGTCAAGGTCGATGGCCACACCGGCACCTACACCACGCCGGCTCACAGCAAGGACGACGACTTCTTCCAGGCCGGTGAGCTCTACCGGCTCATGTCGGACGGGGAGAAGGGTCGCCTGATCGCCAACATCGCCGGCTTCCTGGCGCAGGTGACCCGCGACGACATCGTCGAGAAGAACCTCGCCCACTTCCACGCCGCGGACGAGGAGTACGGCGCCCGCCTGGCGGCGGCCGTCGCCAAGCTGCGCTCGGGCGACGAGAGCTGACCGACAGTCACCGACCGACCCCCTTCATCCGCACCACCACCCTCACGGCCGCCGGGCCCGCACCCGGCCGCCGTACGACGGGCCCCTCCCTCCGGGCAGTGGGGGAGGGGCCCGTCGCGGTTTCCGCCGGGTCGCGGTTCCCGGGTCGGGCGGGTCGGCCATGGCTTCCACTGCGTGATCGCCCGGCCGAGAAGTCCCAGGTCGACCGGAGGTTGCTGCACGGAATGTTCACGGATATTCACGGACGGCAGTCGCCGGAGCCACCGGGTCGATAGGCTGGTGCGTGCCCGCGGTCGCTCCGTGGGGGGACATCGGAAGGGGACGACATGTCGACACCAGCCCCGGGTCGTCACGCCGCGCTGGACCAGGGCCTGACCGGCCAGTTCACCTCCCTGCAGCACGCCCTCAGACTGCTGGAGGCGGTCGACCGCCACCCCGACGGCGCCACCCTGGTGGGCCTCGCGCGGGAGACCTCGCTCGGGCTGCCGACCGTGCGGCGGCTCGCGGAGATCCTGGAGATCGAGGGCTACCTCCAGTGTCAGGACGGCGGTTGGGTGCTCGGCGGCACCTTCGCCCTGCTCGGCCAGCAGAACCGGGAGCAGCTGGTCAAGGCCCGGCTCGACCGCAAACTCGCCGAACTCCGGGACGAGTTGGGCGCCGCGGTGTACTTCACCCGGTACCACGACGGCGAGTTGTCGGTGGAGGCGGTCTCGGCGGCCGACTACGCGCCGGCGGTGCAGGAGTGGGTGGACTTCCGGGCCACCGCGCACGCCAGCGCGATCGGCAAGTGCCTGCTCGGCCAACTGGACGCGGACGCCCGGCGCGACCACCTCTCCCGGCACCCGGTCGCCCGGCTCACCTCGCGTACGGTCACCGACGCCGACCAGCTGATGCACCGGTTGGAGCGGCAGCCGGCCACCGTACCGGTGCTGGACATCCAGGAGTACGCGCTGGGCACGGTGTGCGCGGCCGTGCCGATCACGGCGGGCAGCACGGTCGGCTGCCTGGCCACCTCGATGCCGGTGGGCAACGTCCACAAGCTGAAGGCCGCGGCCGAGCTCCTGGCGGCCCGGGCGGCGCCGTTGATGCTGGCGATGGCGGTCTGACGGCGGGGCGGCGGTCGCGTCCGTGAGTTCGCCGCGCCCCTGAGTCGTCGCGTTCCTGAGTCGTTGCGTGCATGAGTCGTCGCGTGCATGAGTTCGAGGAAGCCCTGCCGGGAAACCGGTGGGGCTTCCCGCGTTTCCCGTGGTGTTCACCGGTGCACATCACTTATTAGACTCGATGTCGATAAGGGTCGCCGAAACCCTTGTCCCCATCGCTACCCGCGAGTACGTTTCCCTGAGCCGAGCCGCCGCCCCAGGTCAGGAGGGCCTGCCATGCCCCGTCCCACCCCCGTCCCCGCCCTCGCCGCCCCCGCCGCGCGCGTGCACGACAGCCTCGTCCTGGAGCCCCGGGACGTCCGCTTCGACTGGGCCCAGCTGCCGCTGCACTGGATCCCGGACGAGCCGATGGCCACCCACGTCATCAACGTGCTGCACCTGCTGCTGCCCGAGGGTGAGCGCTGGTTCGTCAAGGTGTTCAAGGAGGCACTGCCGCTCATCCGGGACGAGCAACTGCGCGAGGAGGTCCTCGGGTTCATCGGCCAGGAGGCCATCCACGCCGAGGCGCACCAGGAGGTCCTCGACCACCTGCTCGGCCAGGGGCTCGACCCGCGGCCGTACGTCCGGCAGGTCTCCTGGCTGTTCCGGCGGGTCCTGGGCGACAAGCCGGGGCTGACGCCGGCGCGGCGGCGGGAGAACGTCATCGAGCGGGTCGCCTTCGTCGCGGCCATCGAGCACTTCACTGCCTTCCTCGGCAACTGGATCCTCAACTCCCCGGGCCTGGACCGGGCCAAGGCCGACCCGACGATGCTCGACCTGCTGCGCTGGCACGGTGCCGAGGAGGTCGAGCACCGCAGCGTCGCCTTCGACCTGATGGTCCACCTGGACCCGGGCTACCTCCGGCGGATCCGCGGGATGGCGGTGTCCGGGCCGCTGCTGGTCCACCTCTGGGTGCGCGGCGCACGCTTCCTGTTGGCCGCCGACCCGACCCTGGCGGGGCGGCTCAAGCCCAGCTGGCGCGAGGCCGGGCGGATCGCGAAGCGCGGCCTGCTGCCGGACCCGCTCGGGTCCCTCCGCTCCGGGCTTCGGTACCTGCGGCCGGGCTACCACCCGACCCAGGAGGGCTCCTCCAGCCAGGCGCTGGGCTACCTCGCCACCTCCCCGGCCGCCCGCGCGGCCGCCGCGAGCGGCTGACGGTCGACGGGCTTCGGCGGACGGGGTTGGGCGAACGGATTTCAGCAGACAGAAGACGTCATCTGTTATCTGTCTGCTGTCATCCGTCGGTTGTCATCCGTCGTCCGTTCGCCGAAGTCCGAAGCCCGAATCCGTCAGCTGTCACCCGCCCTCCTCTCCCGACGCCAAGGACCCCGCCGGATGGACCAGCTCACCCCGCCTCCCGACCTCTACGGCCGCCCGCGCGCCGACGCCTTCATGCGCCGGCTCACGGCCTTCGGCGACCGCTACTCCCCGGCCCTCGGCGGCCCCCTGCTGCGGCGCAACCCCCGCCGCCCGTACAGCCGCCCCCTCCCGCCGCTCCAGCTGGTGGTCACCGCTCGGCGTGAACTCGCCGCCGACGTCGTCGAGTTGCAGCTCGCCGACCCCTCCGGCGGCCCGCTGCCGGCCTGGCAGCCCGGCGCCCACCTGCGCCTCGCCCTGCCCTCCGGCCGCGAGCGCCACTACTCCCTCAGCGGCGACCCGGCCGACCGCGTGGCCTACCGCATCGCCGTCCGGCGGCTGCCCGAGGGCGGCGGCGGGTCCGTCGAGGTCCACGACACCCTGTACCCCGGCGCCCGCCTCACCGCCCGCCGACCGCGCAACGGCTTCGCCTTCTGCGCCGAGCCCGCCGTCCTCCTGCTGGCCGGCGGCATCGGCATCACCCCGCTGCTCCCGATGGCCCGCGAGGCGCAGCGGCACGGCCTGGACTGGCGCCTGGTGCACGTCGGCCGCAGCGCCGACACCCTCCCGTACGCGGACGAGCTGCGCGCCCTCGACCCGCACCGGCTGGTGCTGCGCACCGACGACGAGCACGGCGGCGTGCCCACCGGCGCCGACCTGCTCGCCCACGCCCCGCGCGGCGCCGCCGTCTACTGCTGCGGCCCGGCCCCGATGCTCGCCGCCGTGCAGCGGGCCCTGGACGGATCCCAGGCCACCGCCCTGCACTTCGAGCGCTTCGGTGCCGCCCCGGTCACCGACGGCGCGCCCTTCGCCGTCCGCGTCGGCGCCGACGGCCCGACCCTCGACGTCCCCGCCGACCGGTCCGCCCTGGACGTGCTGCGCGAGGCCCGCCCGGACCTCCCGTACTCCTGCCACCAGGGCTTCTGCGGCACCTGCGAGGTCCGTGTGCTGGCCGGCGCGCCCGACCACCGGGACCGCCGCCTCACCCCCGAGCAGCGCGCCGACGGCGCCCTGCTGCCCTGTGTCTCCCGGGCCGCCGAGGGTGAGACCCTCGTGCTCGACCTCTAGAAGGAGCCCTTGCCATGGCGAAAGCGACCCCCGCCTTCCGCTACACCGAGCGCGACCTCGCCCGCTTCCGTGAGACCCAGCAACTCGCCTACCACTGTGCCGAGCAGGTCGCCGCCTGGATCGAGCCCGGCGTCACCGAGCGGCAGGCCACCGCCGAGCTGCGCCGCCGCCTGGTCGCCGCCGGGGTGCAGGACTTCTTCCACGTCCCCTTCGCCTGGTTCGGCGACCGTACGGCGTTCCGGCACTTCCACACCCCGCTGCAGTTCTTCGCCGGAAACCGGCGCCTCGAGGAGGGCATGCCGTACGTCCTGGACTGCGCCCCCGTCGTGGACGGCTACACCGCCGACATCGGCTACGGCGGCAAGGTGGGCGAGAACCGGGTCTGGGACAAGCTCGCCGCCGACCTCGAGGTCTACCGCGGGCTCATCCTCGCGGAGGTGCGGGCCCGCAAGCCCCTCGACGAGGTGTACGCGGCGGTGGACGCGCAGCTCGCCGCGCACGGCTACGACAACCGCCACCAGGTCTACCCGGGCCGGGTGATCGGCCACCAGGTCACCCGCACCGTCACCCGAGGACCGGCCGGGGTGAACGTCTTCGGCTTCGGCGTGCGCACCCTGCAGACCCTCGGCCGCGAGCTCATCTCCGAGCGGCTGCACGGCCGTTCACCGCTCTGGGCGGACGGCCGGTCGTCCCGGCACGCGCCCACCCCGGGCCTGTGGGCGGTCGAGCCGCACATCGGCTTCCGCGGTGTGGGTATCAAGTTCGAGGAACTGCTGGTGGTCACCGAGGACGACGCCTACTGGCTCGACGACGACCTGCCCCACGTCCGCCGCTGGAACACCGAGGCCACCACGGCCACCGAGGCCACCACCCTCGAGAAGACTGCCGAGCCGACCGCCCTGGAGGCCACCCGATGACGACCCCCACCCGCCGCCGGACCGTCCACTCCGGCGGCCTGCCGCTCGCCGTCTTCGAGCAGGGCGACCCGGACGCCCCCACCGTCCTCCTCGTCCACGGCTACCCCGACACCCACACCGTCTGGGACGACATCGCCGCCGACCTCGCCCGCGACCACCACGTGGTCCGCTACGACGTGCGCGGCGCCGGCGAGTCCGGCGTCCCGGAGGACCGCGACGGCTACCGGCTGGAGCGGCTGGCCGAAGACCTGTTCGCCGTCGCCGACGCGGTCAGCCCGGACCGCCCGGTCCACCTGGTCGCCCACGACTGGGGCTCGGTCCAGTCCTGGGAGGCCGTCACCGCGCCCGGCGCCGAGCACCGGATCGCCTCGTACACCACGATGTCCGGCCCCAGCCTGGACCACATGGGGTACTGGCTGCGCCACCGGCTGCGCCGCCCCACCCCCCGCCACCTGAAGCAGCTGCTCCACCAGGGCCTGCACTCCTGGTACATCACCGCCTTCCACCTGCCCTACCTCGCCCCCGGCGTCTGGCGCCTCGGCCTCGCCCGGGCCTGGCCGCGGGTGCTGCGCGACCTGGAGCACGTCACCCCGCGCGCCGGCCACCCGCAGCGCACCCTGCGCCGCGACGCGGTGCGCGGCATCGAGCTCTACCGGGCCAACTTCCGTCCCACCATGGGCCGTCCGCGTGAGCGGCCGACCGAGGTGCCGGTCCAGCTGATCACCCTTACCCGGGACCGCTACGTCGGCACCTACCTCTCCGAGGGCCTGGAGCGCTGGGTGCCCAAGCTGACCCGCAGGACGCTGCACGCCGGCCACTGGTCGGCACTGCTGGAGAAGGGAGCCACCGTGGCCGGCATGATCCGCCAGTTCACCGCCCGCCTCGAGGCCGGGCAGGCCGCGCAGGCCGCGCAGGCCGGGCAGGCGGACCAGGCCGGACAGGCCGGTCAGGCCCAACCCGCCCTGGACGACGGCCGCTTGGTGGTCGTCACCGGCGGCGGCAGCGGCATCGGTCGGGCCACCGCGCTGGCCTTCGCCGAGGAGGGCGCCCGGGTGGTGGTCTGCGACCTGGACCTCGCCGCCGCCGAGCGCACCGCCGAACTCGCCTCGCTGATCGGCCCGGCGGCGCACGCCTACCGGGTGGACGTCTCCGACGGCGCGGCGGTGGACGCCTTCGCGCGGGCCGTCGCCGCCGAGCACGGGGTGCCCGACGTGGTGGTCAACAACGCCGGAATCGGTCACTCCGGGACGTTCCTGCAGACCACCGAGAAGGAGTGGCAGCGCGTCCTGGACGTCAACCTCTGGGGCGTGATCCACGGTTGCCGCGCCTTCGGCACCCTGATGGCCGACCGCGGCCAGGGCGGCCACATCGTCAACATCTCCTCGGCCGCCGCCTACCTGCCCTCCAAGGCGCTCACCGCCTACGCCACCAGCAAGGCCGCGGTGTTCATGCTCTCCGACTGCCTGCGCGCCGAGTTCGTGGGCCACGGCATCGGGGTGTCCACCATCTGCCCGGGCATCGTCAACACCAACATCACCCGCACCTCCACCTTCTCCGCCACCACCGTCGCCGAACAGAGCGCCAAGCGGGCCCGCGCCGCCAAGCTCTACGCCCGCCGCGGCTTCCCCCCGGAGAAGGTCGCCACCGCCATCCTCGCCGCCGTCCGCACCGGCAAGCCCGTCGTCCCCGTCACCCCCGAGGCCAAGGCCGCCCGCTTCCTCTCCCGCCTCAGCCCCGGCCTCCTCCGCCTCGCCGCCCGGCTCAACGTCACCTGACCGCCTCCACGTCACCTGACCGGGGAACGTCGCCGGAACGGGCCAGGCGGCCGTCCATGGGCCTGTGAGAGCATCCAGGCCCATGGAGATGACAACCGCCCTGTGGTCCTTCGCCCTCGTCGTGGGGCTGCTCACGCTGACGCCGGGGCTCGACACCGCGCTGGTCCTGCGGACGTCCGCGTTGGGGCGGCGGCGGCAGGCGTGGGGGGTCGTGCTCGGGATCCAGACCGGGACGCTGATCTGGGGGACGCTGACCTCGGCCGGGGTGACGGCGCTGCTGACCGCCTCGCAGCTGGCGTACGAGGTGCTGCGCTGGGCGGGCGCCGCGTACCTGGTGTGGATGGGCATCGGGATGCTGCGCGACCGGGGTGCCCAGGCGGCCGAGGAGGAGCCGGAGGAGGGCGGGTTCGGGCACGGCTGGCGGCGGGGCACGCTGACCAATCTGCTGAACCCCAAGGTCGGGGTCTTCTACGTGGCCGTGCTGCCGCAGTTCATCCCGGCCGGCGTGCCGCACTTCGCCGCCGGCGTGGCGCTGACCTGCGTCCACGTCGTGGAGGGCCTGCTCTGGTCGACGATCCTGGTGGGCTTCGCCCGGGTGCTGCGCGGTTGGCTGCGCCGGCCGGCCGCGCGCAGGCTGATGGACCGGGTGACCGGTGTGGTGGTGGTGGGGTTCGGCGTCAGGCTGGTGCTGTCCGACTGATCAGGTCGCCCGCTCGGGGTCCGGTGAGTGGCACTCCGCCGAGGTCTTCGAGGCCTACCGCGTGGTGCGGTGAGGCGGTCACGCCGCGTGCGGTGAACCGCTTCCGGCCGGTTCCTCCGAAACGGCGGACACGTCGTGGTGGATCGGCCCGTCTCCGGTGCTCAGTGGCAGGCAGCTGCCGCCGCGGCCGTGGGCGATGATCTCGGCGGCGACGGAGACCGCGGTCTCCTCGGGGGTGCGCGAGCCGAGGTCGAGGCCGATGGGGGAGCGCAGCCGGGCGAGTTCGGTCTCGGTGAGCCCGGCGTCGCGCAGCTTGGCCTGGCGGTCCCGGTGGGTGCGGCGCGAGCCCATCGCGCCGACGTAGCCGACCGGCAGCCGCAGGGCGCGTTCCAGCAGGGGGATGTCGAACTTGGCGTCGTGGGTGAGCACGCAGAGCACGGTGCGTCCGTCGATCCGGCCGAGTTGGGAGTCCAGGTAGCGGTGCGGCCAGTCGACCACGACCTCGTCGGCCTCGGGGAAGCGGCGGGTGGTGGCGAAGACGGGCCGGGCGTCGCAGACGGTGACGCGGTAGCCGAGGAACTTGCCGATCCGTACGACCGCGGCCGCGAAGTCGATCGCCCCGAACACGAGCATCCGCGGCGCGGGCACGTAGGACTCGACGAAGCAGGTGACGGTGCCCTGCTCGTGTTCGTCGCAGGGGCGTCCGTCCAGGCCGAGGACGAGCCGGCCGGTGCGTCCGGCCTCCAGCATGGCCCGCGACTCGGCGATGATCGCCCGTTCCAGTCCGCCGACGGTGGACGGCTTCACGGAGAGTGCTCCGGTGGCGTCGTCGGCGGTGACGGCGAGGGTGGCGCCGAGGAGTCCGCCCGGCCCGGCGATGACCCGCACCAGTGCCACGGGCGTGCCGGCGGCGATGTGCGCGATTCCGGTGTCGAGCCCGGCGTCGGCCCCCGGCACGACCGGCTGGACGAACACGTCGAGGATCCCGCCGCAGGTCAACCCGACCGCGAAGGCGTCCTCGTCGCTGTACCCGAAGCGTTCCAGGACCGGCTCGCCGCTCTCGATCGCGGCCTGGCACAGCTCGTACACCGCGCCTTCGACGCAGCCGCCGGAGACGCTGCCGATCGCCTCGCCGTGCGCGTCGACGGCGAGCGCCGCGCCGGGGTCGCGGGGAGCGCTGCCGGAGACGCCGACCACGGTGGCCACGGCGAAGGCGCGCCCGGCCGCGTGCCAGGCCTGCAGCTGTTCGGCGATGTCCTGCATGGCGGAGGCTCCTTACACGGTTTCGACAGTAGCGGGGACGCCGCCGTACGGGAAACGATCCCGTACGGCGGCGGTGTCGCAGGGAGGGGGCGGTAGCGACCCCCCGGGTCCGGCTAGTGCACGCCGAGCCAGGACTTGATCGGCGTGAGCGCGAAGTACAGGACGAACACGCCGGTGAGGATCCACATCAGGACCCCGGGTTCGCGCCAGCGTCCGACCCCGGCCTTGATGACCGTGTACGAGATGACGCCGGCCGCGACGCCCGCGGTGATGCTGTACGTGAACGGCATCAGCGTGCAGGTGAGGAAGGCCGGGATGGCCACCTCGCGGTCGGACCAGTCGATGTGCCGGGCCTGGCTCATCATCATCGAGCCGATCACGACCAGGGCGGCGGAGGCCACCTCGACGGGGACGATGCCGGCGATCGGCGAGAAGAAGAGCATCAGGGCGAACATTGCGCCGGTGACGGCGGAGGCGAGCCCGGTCCGGGCGCCGTCGCCGACGCCGGTCGCCGATTCGACGAAGACGGTCTGCCCGGAGGCGCCCGCCAGGCCGCCGACCGCGCCGCCGGCGCCGTCGATGAACAGGGCCTTGGACAGCCCGGGCATCCGGCCCTGTTTGTCGGCGAGTCCGGCCTCGGTGCCGACGCCGATGATGGTGGCCATCGCGTCGAAGAAGCCGGCCAGCACCAGGGTGAACACCGCGACCGAGGCGCTGATCGCGCCCATGCCCTTGCCGCCGAAGGCGCCGAACAGGTCGACGTGGCCGAAGAGGCCGAAGTCGGGCGCGGAGACGGGACTGCCGGGCCACACCGGGACGGAGTTCTTCCAGGCGGTGGCGGGCACGTCCGCGACCTTGTTGACGATCACCGCGAGCACGGTGCCGCCGGCGATGCCGATCAGGATCGCGCCGCGGATGCCGCGGGCCATCAGCACGAAGATCGCCAGTAGCGTGAGGCAGAAGATCAGGACCGGCCAGCCGGCCAGCTCTCCGGTCGGGCCGAGCGACAGCGGGGTGGGGCCGCCGGTGTGCATGAACCCGGCCTTGTAGAGGCCGATCACGGTGACGAACAGGCCGATGCCGATGGTGATGGCGTGCTTGAGCGGCAGTGGGATGCCGTTCATGATCTTCTCGCGCAGCCCGGAGACCACCAGCAGCACGATCAGCAGGCCGTAGATCACGCACAGGCCCATGGCCTGCGCCCAGGTGGTGTGGGGGACGACCAGCGCGGAGACCGCGCCGGAGACCGAGAGGCCCGCGGCGAGGGCGAGCGGTACGTTGCCGACGACGCCCATCAGGATGGTGGTGACGGCCGCCGCCAGCGCGGTGGCGGTGGTCAGTGCCGCGTGGTCCAGCTTGACGCCGGTGACGTCCGCGCCGCTCAGGATGAGCGGGTTGAGCAGGATGATGTACGCCATCGCCATGAAGGTGGTGAGACCACCGCGCAGTTCGTTGGCGAGCGTCGAGCCCCGGGCCGAGATCTTGAAGTAGGCGTCCAGCGCGCTCTTCGGGCGTGGGTCCGGGGTCGACGGGTGGGTGTCGTCCTCGGTGGGTCTGTCTTCGGTGGTGCCGGGTTCCGTGGGGATCCTGGGCATGTCCACTCCCAAGTGTCAAAGGGGGTTGGGGTGGGCGAGCCGACCTGACTACCGGCACATGAGCGGCATAGGGGGACGTATCGACTCACTGTGGGGGCACTCGAAAGGGGGGAGTGCCCACGGTGCATTTGAGGGTGGTGGTGCGCACCGCTGCGCAACCCCGGCGAGGGCGGGGCAGCGGGTGTGGGGGTGGTGCCCCCGGGGCGGCGGGGAAGACTGTCGCCGCCCCGGGGAAGCGTGAACCGCCGGGGTCAGCCGGGCTGTTCGGTGGTCAGGTGCTCCGGCCGGACCGGGATCCGGGTGAGCGCGAGACCGGTGGCGTTGCGGATGGCGGCCACGATGGACGGCGTCGCCGAGACGGTCGGCGCCTCGCCGACCCCGCGCAGCCCGTACGGCGCGTTGGGGTCGGGAAGTTCGAGGATCTCCACCGGGATCGGCGGGGTGTCCAGGATGGTGGGGATCAGGTAGTCGGTGAAGGAGGCGTTGCGGACCTTGCCGTCCCGCACGATGATCTCCTCCATCACGGCGAGGCCGAGCGCCTGGGTGCAGCCGCCCTGGATCTGGCCGACCACGGAGAGCGGGTTGAGCGCCTTGCCGACGTCCTGGACGGCGGTGAGCTCGACCACCTTGACCAGGCCCAGCTCCACGTCCACGTCCACCACCGCGCGGTTGGCGCAGAAGGTGTACTGGACGTGGCCGAAGCCCTGGCCGGTCTCCTTGTCGAAGGCCTGGGTGGGCCGGTGGTGGTGCTCGCGGGTGAGGTCGATGGCCTCGTCGCCGAGCACGTCCACCATGGAGACCAGGACGCCGGCGCTCTCCGAGACGACCTTGCCGCCGGCCAGCGTGATGTCCTTGTGGGCCCAGCCGTAGCGCCGGCGGCCCTTCTCGATCAGCTCCCGCCGGACCGCCTCGGCGGCCAGCTTCACCGCGCCGCCGGTCATGTACGTCTGGCGCGAGGCCGAGGTCGAACCGGCCGATCCCACCTCGGTGTTGGCCGGGTGGATGGTGACCTGCTCGACGCCGAGCTCGGTGCGGGCGATCTGGGCGTGCACGGTGACGCCGCCCTGGCCGACCTCGGCCATCGCGGTGTGCACCATGGCGACCGGCTCGCCGCCGATCACCTCGAGCCTCACCCGGGCGGTGGAGTAGTCGTCGAAGCCCTCGGAGAAGCCGACGTTCTTGATGCCGACGGAGTAGCCGACGCCGCGTACGATCCCCTCGCCGTGCGAGGTGTTGGACAGCGCGCCCGGCAGCTGGCGCACGTCCAGGTGCTCGGTGTCCAGCGGCGGCGGCAGCGGCATCTCCTTGGCCCGGCGCAGCAGGTCGGCCACCGGCGCGGGCGAGTCGATCTGCTGGCCGGTGGGCATGAAGTCGCCCTCCGACATCGCGTTCAGCTGCCTCAACTCCACCGGGTCCATGCCCAGTTCGACCGCCAGCTTGTCCATCTGCGACTCGTAGCCGAACGCGGCCTGCACCGCGCCGAAGCCGCGCATCGCCCCGCAGGACGGGTTGTTGCTGTAGAGCGCGATGGCGTGCATCTTGACGTTCGGGATCACGTACGGGCCGTGCCCGAGCGAGGCCGCGTTGCCGACCACGGCCGGCGAGGCGGAGGCGTACGCGCCGCCGTCCAGCACGATCCGGCAGTCGGCGAAGACCAGCTTGCCGTCGCGGGTGGCACCGTGCTCGTAGTGCATCCGCGCCGGGTGGCGGTGCACGTGGCCGTAGAAGGACTCGTCCCGGGCGTAGACGATCTTGACCGGCTTGCCGGTGTGCTGGGCCAGCAGGCAGGCGTGGATCTGCATCGAGATGTCCTCGCGGCCGCCGAAGGCGCCGCCGACGCCGGCCAGCGTCAGCCGGACCTTCTCCTCGGGCAGGTCGAGCACCGGGGCCATCTGCTCGCGGTCCACGTGCAGCCACTGGGTGGCGATGTAGAGGTCGATGCCGCCGTCCTCGGCGGGCACCGCCAGGCCGGACTCGGGGCCGAGGAAGGCCTGGTCCTGCATGCCGACCTCGTAGTCGCCGCTGACGATGACGTCCGCCAGCGCCCGTACCTCGTCCGTCACGCCGAGGCCGGAGACCAGCTTCTGCTCGTGGCAGATGTTGCCGTAGGCGTGCGACTTGTACTCGTGCGGCTCGTGGACGTAGCCGTGCGTCTGCGGGTCGAGGCACTGCTCCTCGGTGACGATCGGGGTGAGCACCTCGTACTCGACCACGATCTTCTTCACCGCGCGGCGGGCGGTCTCCGGGTGGTCGGCGGCGACCAGCGCGATCGCCTCGCCGTGGTACCGGATCTTGTCGATGGCCAGGGCCGGCTGGTCCTTGATCTCCAGTCCGTAGTACTTGGCGCCGGGGATGTCCTCGTGGGTCAGCACCGCGTACACGCCGGGCACCTTGAGCGCCTCGGAGATGTCCACCGAGAGGATGTTGGCGCGGGGGTGCGGCGAGCGCAGCGCCATACCCCACAGCATGTCCTCGTGCCACATGTCCGACGAGTAGGCGAACTCGCCCTTGACCTTCAGGTTGCCGTCCGGGCGCAGCGGCGAGCCGCCGATGCCGTCCTTGGACGCCTGGTTGATGTTCTGCAGGTTCTTCTGGCCCTGGATCGTACGAGCGCTCATTCCGTCACGGCCTTTCCGGAGCACTTGCGGGCCGAGGCGAGCCGCACCGCGTCCATGATCTTCTCGTAGCCGGTGCAGCGGCACAGGTTGCCGGACAGGGCCTCGCGGATGTCGTTGTCGCTCGGCTGGGCGTCTCGCTCCAGCAGGGCGTCGGTCTGCACCAGCAGGCCGGGGGTGCAGAAGCCGCACTGGACGGCGCCGGCGTCGATGAACGCCTGCTGGACCAGGCCCAGTTCGCCGTTCTCCTCGCTCAGCCCCTCGACCGTGCGGACCTCGCGGTCCTGCACCTGGCCGGCCGCGACCAGGCAGGAGCAGACCGGGACGCCGTCCAGGTAGACCGTGCAGGAGCCGCACTCGCCCTGCTCGCAGGCGTTCTTCGAGCCCGGCAGGCCGACCCGCTCGCGCAGCACGTAGAGCAGGCTCTCGCCCTCCCACACGTCGTCGGCCTCGACCGGCTTGCCGTTGGCGGTGAAAGTGACCCTCATGCCGCACTCCTGATCTGCTTGCTGTAGTCGTTCCAACACCAGGTGAGGGTGCGGCGGGCCATCACGGCCAGGGAGTGGCGCCGGTAGTCGGCGGTGCCCCGGACGTCGTCGATCGGCGAGGCCGCGGCCTTCACCAGCTCGCCGAACCGCTGGATCACCTCGGCGCCCAGCAGGTCGCCGGACTCCCAGAGCCCGCGCTCGGCGAGCACGCCCTGCAGGTACTCCTCGGCCTCGACGGCGCGGCGCGGCGTGGGGGCAGCCGAACCGATCCCGGTGCCGACGGTCCCGTTCTTCGGGTGGAGGGCGAAGCCGAACGCGCAGACCGCGATCACCATGGCGTTGCGGGTGCCGATCTTCGAGAACTGCTGCGGGCCGTCCGCCACCGGGATGTGCACCGCCCGGATCAGCTCGTCGGCCGCCAGACTGTTGCGCTTCACGCCGAGGTAGAACTCGTCGATCGGGATCATCCGGGTGCCGCGCACCGAGGCCGCCTCCACGAACACGTCCCGCCCGGCCGCCAGCAGCGCGGGGTGCGCGTCACCGGCCGGGGAGGCCCCGCCGAGGTTGCCGCCGACCCCGCCGCGGTTGCGGATCTGCGGCGAGCCGACGGTGTGGGCCGCCAGGGCGAGCCCGGGCAGCGGCCCGGACAGCTCGTCGATGATCCGGGTGTACGGGACCGAGGCGCCGAGCTTGACGACGCTGCCGTCGTTGGACCATTCGGTGAGCTCGGTGATGCGGTTCAGGTCGAGAATCGCGGATGGCCGGTGCACGTCGAAGTTCATCTCGACCATGACGTCCGTACCACCCGAGATGGGCAGCGCGGTCGGGTACTCAGCCTTCGCCGCGAGTGCCTCGTCCCAGGTGGCGGGCCGAAGGAACTCCATGCGGGTGTCTCCTCAAGTCGTCGCCTGCCGGGTGTCCGGCGGCGTGTCGCCCAGTGAACTCCTGTGACGCGGCCCACTGGCAGTCACCGATGGCATGAAGCCCCGGCTGTGGTCCCGCCCGGCATCCTGTACGTTCCTCTAAGGAGCAGAATTTCGCAGCCCAGGTCTCCGCCGAGTGCTACCTACGACCGTAATCCGGCCGTGACGGACGGGCTACGGCCCCGTGATCCGAGCGCCCGCTGGTGCGTAACGCCGAGCACGGATGTTCGGGCACACTGTGACCCCCGGACCGAAGGACCGGTCACCCCCCCCACCCCTCCGTTTCCCCGATCCGGCCCCGCCCAGCCCCGATCCGGCCCCCCGATCCGGCCCCCGATCCCGTCCCCCAAGGAGTCCGCGGATGCGCGTTCGTGACCTGCTCGCCCCCGGCGCCCCGAGACTGCGCCTGCTCGCGGCCGAGGAAGAGCTGGACCGGCAGGTCAGCGGCGTGATGACCACGGACCTGCAGGACCCCGGCCGCTACCTCCACGGTGGCGAACTGGTGCTCACCGGCATGCTCTGGCGCACCGTCCCGGCCGACTCCGAGCGCTTCGTGCGGACCCTCGCGGCCGGCGGCGCGGTCGCCCTCGCGGCCGGCGAGGCCGAGGTCGGCCCGGTGCCCGCGGACCTGGTCGAGGCCTGCCGCCGGCACCGGATGCCGCTGCTGGCCGTCCCCGACGACATCGCCTTCGGCACCGTCACCGAGTTCATCGGCCGCCAGGTCTCCGCCGACCGCGCCGCCGACCTCGCCGCCCTCGTCGACCGGCACCGGCTGCTGGTCTCGGCGGCCGGCGGCGGCGGCCTGGACGCGGTGCTCGACCTGCTCGGCGGCGACCTCGACCTGGACTGCTGGGTGCTCGCCCCCACCGGTGCGGTGATCGCCGGCCCCGCCGACCGGCTCTCCGCCGAGGACCGCGACCAGCTGGTCCGCGCCCACCTCGCCGCCCAGCGCCAGCGCCGCCGCCCCCCGCACCGGGCCCGCCTGGCCGCCGGCTCCTACTCCCTGCTGCCCGCCGTGGCCTCCGCCGAGCAAGAGGTGTCGCTCGCCGACTGGATGCTCGCGGTGGCCGGCGACATCACCGAGTGGACCACCAAGCGCCAGCAGCTCGCCGAGAACCTGGCCCGCCTGGTCGCCGCCGAGCGCCACCGCCGCGACGAGGGCCGCCGGCTGCGCCGCCGCCTCGCCGACGAGGTGCTCGCCCTGCTGCGCCGCGACGCCGACCCGGCCGAGATCAGCCGCACCCTGTACGCCTCCTCGGCGATGGCCGCCCGCTACGAGCTCCCCGAGCCCAAGACCCGGGCCGAGGAAGGCTCCTGGCTGGTGATCAGCGCCGAGGGCACCGGCCTGCCCGAGGGCGCCGTCCGGGCCGTCCTGGAGGAGGCGCTCGGCGTCACCAGCGACCGCGCCCTGGTCGCCGGGACGGGCAATGGCGCCGTCGTGGTGCTGCCCGCCCTGGACAGCCCGGTGCCCGCCGACACCATGCGCGACCTGCTCGCCCCGCTGGAGGCCGGGCTCGGCTCCGAGGGCCGGATCACCCTCGGCGTCTCCGCCCCCGCCTCCGAGGCCGGCGGCCTGCGCGGCGCCCTGGAGGAGGCCCGGCACGCCCGCCGGATCGCCGCCTCCCGGGTCGGCCGGGTCTGCGTCGCGGGCCCCGAGGAACTCGCCTCGCACGTCCTGCTGCTGGCCGCCGTCCCGGACGAGGTCCGCCGCGCTTTCCGCAGCAGGCTGCTCGACAAGGTGATCGCGTACGACATCGAGCACCAGGCGGACCTGGTCCGCACCCTGGAGGCCTTCCTGCGCTCGGACGGCTCCTGGACCCGCTGCGCCGCGCAGCTGCACGTCCACGTGAACACCCTGCGCTACCGGATCGGCCGGATCGAGGAGCTGACCGGGCGTGACCTCTCCCGGCTGGAGGACCGGGTGGACTTCTACCTGGCGCTCGAACTGGCCTGACGGGTCGTTCGGCCGGCGGGCTCCGGCACGGGGGCTTCGACGTACGGTGGCACACGGCCTCAGGCAAACGGAAGGGCCCGCCGCGACGTGATCGCGGCGGGCCCTCGTCGTACCGGGGTACCCGGGTCGGCTACTGCGCCGGGATGATCGAGGTCAGCCACTGGAAGGCGCTCGGGACCGCCTTCTTCCACTGCTCGGTGGTGTGCGGGCCGGTGCCCTCCTCGACCTGGACGGTGGTCGGGGCCTTGGCGGCGGCGCGGATGGCCTCGCCGTCCTCGTAGCCGTCGCCCTTCGAGCCGCTGACGAGCATGGCGACCTTCGGCGGCTGCGGGGCGGACTTCAGGATGGTGACCGGGTTGTTGGCCTCGCGCAGCTTGGGGTCCTTGCCGACCAGCGAGTCCTTCTCGTTCGCGGGGTCGTTGTAGCCGGACATCGCGATGGCGGCCCGGTACCGGTTGGGGTGGGCCAGCGACAGCTTGGCCGCGCAGTGCGCGCCGGCCGAGTAGCCGGCGATCGCCCAGCGGTCGGCGGACGGGTCGGCGCGGAAGTTGTCCAGCACCATCTGCGGGACGTCCCGGGTGATCCAGGCGTCGGCGTTGACCTTCCCGGGGATGTCGGTGCAGCCGGCGTCCTGGTTGCTGCCGAGCAGCAGGGTGCGCGGCGAGACCAGGATGAACGGGGCGACCTTGCCCTGCTGCATCAGCGGCTTGAGCTGCTCGGAGACCTTGAGCGTGCCGTACCAGGTGGAGGAGGAGCCCGGGAAGCCCGGGATCAGCTCGACCACGGGGAACTTCTTGTCCTTGTACGCCGGCTCGTTGTACTGCGGCGGCAGCCAGACCAGCACCTCGCCGTCGACGCCGGAGACCTGGCCCTTGAGCTCGGTCTTCTGCACGTCGTTGGGGACCGCCGGGTCGTTCACGCCGCCGAAGCTCTGCTTGACCTTCGGCGCCTCCTTGGCGGCGTCACCGCCCGGGTTGCCGGCCCCGTCCGCCGGGGGCACCGGGGGCACCGCGCGGACGTGGTTGCCGGTGCCGAGCAGGTCGTCCCAGTTGCCGTAGATCAGGTTGGCGTTGTTGACCATCACGAAGACCATCAGGACGGCCGTGATCTGGCAGAACATGATCATGACGATCCGGGTGAGGGTCTTCACCGGCTGAGGGCCGCCGACCTTCCCCCAGAACAGCAACGCCACTGTGATGGACACCGGCACAAGGATGACGGTGAGGATGAAGAATGGCGTACCTGTCAGTTCCATCAAGTTCTCGTATCCGGGTCGCTCGCCGCCCGGGTCCCATTCGCCCGAACGCACGTCAATGGCATCAGACGGCCGATAACCGGTGATCGGTTGCCGTCCGAATCTGTGCGGAACCTGAGAGGAACATCACGTTCTCGTGATGATCCCCCTTCGGATCGGCGCCCAGTCTGTCACTCGGACGGAGGTCGTCCGGGCCAGATGTTCAGCGAACTTCCAGGAAAGGTCCCCCGCGGCACCTTACCTCCCGGGGCGTTCGCGCCGCCGGGCGAGGCGGTGCGAATGCGCGAGACCCCGCCAGGGAGACTATGGGGATGAGCATCACCCGCTTTCGCCCGTCCCGACGCCTCTGGCCCGTGTGCGCCGTCCTGGCCCTCGCGGTCACCGCGGCCGGATGCAGCAGTACCGGAGGCAGACGCGCCGAGGAGGCCCGCGCCAAGGCCGCGACCGCGGCCGGCAGTGCCGTCACCACCCCGCGCTGGAAGGTCGCCATGGTGACCCACTCCGGCCCCGGCGACGCCTTCTGGGACACCGTGCGCAAGGGCGCCGAGCAGGCCGCGGCCAAGGACAACATCACCTTCCTGTACTCGAACGACGCGCAGACCCAGAACCAGGTCCAGCTCGTCCAGGCCGCCATCGACCAGAAGGTCGACGGCCTGCTGGTCACGCTCGCCAAGGGCGACGCCATGGCCGACGTCCTCGCCAAGGCCAAGGCGGCGGGCATCCCCGTGATCACCGTCAACTCCGGCCAGGACTACTCGCAGAAGTTCGGCGCGCTCACCCACATCGGCCAGGACGAGTCCACCGCCGGCCAGGCGGCCGGTACCGAGCTGGCCGGCCGCGGCCGCAAGAACGTGCTCTGCGTCATCCACGAGCAGGGCAACGTCGGCCAGGAGCAGCGCTGCTCCGGCGCCCAGTCCAAGGCCGGCGGGTCCTTCCAGGTGCTCTACGTCAACGGCGTCGACATGCCCGACGCCCGCGCCGCGATCTCCGCCAAGCTCCAGGCCGACCCGGCCATCGACACCGTGCTCACCCTCTCCGGCTCGATGGCCGCCACCGGGCTGCAGGCCATCCAGGACACCCACCGCCCGGCGGAGCTGGACACCTTCGACCTCGGCCCGCAGGTGGTGGCCGGGCTCAAGTCCGGCAGTGTCGGCTTCGCCGTCGACCAGCAGCCCTACCTCCAGGGCTACGAGGGCGTCGACCTGCTCTGGCTCTACAAGTCCAACCTGGACATGCTCGGCGGCGGCAAGCCGGTCGAGACCGGCCCGCAGATCCTGACCAAGGACAACGCCGACGCGCTCGCCGAGTACGTGGCGAGGGGGACCCGGTGAGCTCGGACCTCCTCGCCCAGGACGGCCTCGTCCAGGACCGTCCGGCGGCCCTGCGGCGGCTCCTCGCCCGCCCGGAGCTGGGTTCGCTGATCGCCGCCGTCGCGGTCTTCGTGGTCTTCGCCGCCGTCGCCGAGCCCTTCCTGCGGCTCTCCTCGCTGGGCACCGTGCTCTACGCGGCGTCCACCATCGGGATCATGGCGGTGCCGGTCTCGCTGCTGATGATCGGCGGCGAGTTCGACCTCTCGGCCGGTGTGATGGTCACCACCGCCGCGCTGACCTCCTCGATGGTCTCCTACCAGTTCACCGCGGTGACCTGGGTCGGTGTGCTGGTCTCGCTCGCGACCACGCTGGCCATCGGCTGGTTCAACGGCTGGATGCTCGGCCGCACCAAGCTGCCCAGCTTCATCGTCACCCTCGGCACGTTCCTGATGCTGACCGGCGCCAACCTGGGCGTCACCAAGGCGATCTCCGGCACCGTCTCCACCAAGTCGATCGCCGACATGGAGGGCTTCGAGACCTGCCGCCGACTGTTCGCCTCCGAGGTCACGGTCGGCGGGCTGACGATCAAGGCGACCGTCTGGTGGTGGCTCGGCCTGCTGGTGGTGGGCAGCTGGGTGCTGCTGCGCACCCGCTTCGGCAACTGGATCTTCGCCGTCGGCGGTGACGCGGAAGCCGCCCGCGCCGTCGGCGTGCCGGTCGCCCGGACCAAGACCCTCCTCTACCTGGGCGTCGGCTTCGGCGCCTGGGTGCTCGGCCAGCACCTGCTGTTCTCCTTCGACACCGTGCAGTCCGGCGAGGGCGTCGGCAACGAGCTGATCTACATCGTCGCGGCCGTCATCGGCGGCTGCCTGATCACCGGCGGCTACGGCTCGGTGGTCGGCTCCGCGCTCGGCGCGCTGATCTTCGGCATGGCCAGCAAGGGCATCATCTACGCCCAGTGGAACCCGGACTGGTTCAAGTTCTTCCTCGGCGCGATGCTGCTGCTGGCCGCGCTGCTGAACGCCTACGTCAAGCACCGGGCCGAGCGGGGGCCGCGATGAGCACCGGGGATTCGATGAGCGAGGTTCCGATGAGCGAGGTTCCGATGAACGAGGAACTCCTCTCCCTCGAGGGCGTCGGCAAGAGCTACGGCACCGTCCGGGCCCTCCAGGACGTCTCGCTGACCCTGCGGGCCGGCGAGATCAGCTGCGTGCTCGGCGACAACGGCGCCGGCAAGTCCACCCTGATCAAGATCATCTCGGGGCTGCACCGGCACGACGAGGGCAGCTACACCGTCGGCGGCGAGGAGGTCCGCCTGGACTCCCCGCGCCAGGCCCTGGACCGCGGCATCGCCACCGTCTACCAGGACCTCGCCGTCGTCCCGCTGATGCCGGTCTGGCGCAACTTCTTCCTCGGCTCCGAACAGGGCATGCGCCGCTGGGGCGGCCTGCGGCTGGACGCCGAGAGCATGCGTGCCACCACCCGCGAGGCGCTCGCCAGGATGGGCATCGACCTGCACGACGTCGACCGGCCCATCGGCACCCTGTCCGGCGGCCAGCGCCAGTGCGTGGCGATCGCCCGCGCGGTGCACTTCGGCGCCAAGGCACTGATCCTGGACGAGCCCACCGCAGCGCTCGGTGTCAAGCAGTCCGGGGTGGTGCTCAAGTACGTCACCGCCGCCCGCGACGCCGGACTCGGAGTCGTGCTCATCACCCACAACCCGCACCACGCGTACCTGGTCGGCGACCACTTCACCCTGCTCAAGCGCGGCCGGATGGCGGGCAGCCACCCGCGCGCCGAGATCAGCCTGGAACAGCTCACCACCGAGATGGCCGGCGGCTCCGACCTCGCCGAGCTGTCACACGAGCTGGCCCGTCCCTCCGCACCCGTCTCCCGTGAGGAGCCCCCGCAGTCGTGACCAGCCCTCAAGGCAGCAGCCGGCCGCCCGTCCTGCCCACCCTGCTCGGCCTCGGCCCGCGCGCCGAACGCCGCCGCCGCGCCCTGCCCGCGGGGATACTGCGACTGCCCACCATCGGCGTCGACATCGGCGGCACCAAGGTGGTCGCCGGGGTGGTCGACGGCGAGGGCAAGGTGCTGGAGAAGCTGCGCACCGACACACCGGACAAGAGCAAGAGTCCGAAGGTGGTCGAGGACGTCATCGTCGAGCTGGTGCTGCAGCTCGCCGACCGGCACGACGTCCACGCGGTCGGCATCGGCGCGGCCGGCTGGGTCGACGCCGACCGCTCCCGGGTGCTGTTCGCCCCGCACCTCAACTGGCGCAACGAGCCGCTCCGGGAGGTGCTCAGTGCGCGGCTGCGCTTCCCGGTGATCGTGGAGAACGACGCCAACGCGGCCGCCTGGGCCGAGTGGCGCTTCGGCGCCGGGCGCGGCGAGGACCACATGGTGATGCTCACCCTGGGCACCGGCATCGGCGGCGCCGTGGTGCGCGACGGCTACGTCGACCGCGGCAAGTACGGGCTGGCGGGCGAGTTCGGGCACATGCAGGTCCTGCCCGGCGGCCACCGCTGCCCGTGCGGCAACCGCGGCTGCTGGGAGCAGTACTCCTCCGGCAACGCGCTGGTGCGCGACGCGCGTGAGCTGGTCGCCGAGGAATCCCCGGTCGTGCAGCCGCTGCTGGCCCGGGCGGGCGGGACGGTCGAGGGCATCACCGGCCCGCTGGTCACCGAGGCCGCGCAGGAGGGCGACCCGATCGCCATCGAGCTGCTGTACGAGGTCGGCACCTGGCTGGGCGTCGGCATCGCCAACCTGGCCGCAGGGCTGGACCCGGGCCGCTTCGTCATCGGCGGCGGCGTCTCCGAGGCCGGCGACCTGCTGCTCGGCCCGGCCCGCGACACCTTCCGCCGCACCCTCACTGGCCGCGGCTTCCGGCCCGAGGCCGCCATCGTGCACGCCGCCCTCGGCAACGACGCCGGCCTGGTCGGCGCAGCCGACCTCGCCCGCCAGGTCGCCCGGCGCTTCCGCACCATCAAGCGGCGCCGGGTGGAGCGCACCGCGCTGTAAGGGGGGCACGGCTTTCAGCCGACAGAGTTCAGCGAACAGATTTCGTCATCTGTCTTCTGAACTCTGTCGGCTGTCGGCTGTCGCTTGGCAGTTGTTCGCTCTGCGGTGTCAGCCCGCGGCCTTCCAGCGGTCGCGGCCGTCGCTGCCGGCGCCGCAGACCATCGGCGTGCCCTTGCTGGTGACGCCGGTGGCGCCGGCCGGGGAACAGAACGAGCCCGGGTGCACGGTTCCGGCGCTGCCGCCCGTGCCGGATCCGCCGCTGCTCGAGGAACCGCCACCGCTGCTGCTGCCGCCGCCGGTGGCCGACCCCCCGCCGGTCGAGGTGCCGCCGGTGGTGGAGGACCCGCCGTCGGCCGGTCGGGTTGCGGCAGGCGGGTCGGACTTCGGGGGCTTCGGGGCAGGGGCGGCGGTCCCGGGCTGCTGGACGGTGGCGGCGGGCGTGGGAGCCGGGGGCTCGGGCGTGGGTGTCGGGGCGGCGGACGGCGTCTCCGTGGGCGTCGGCGTCGGGGTGGCCGGGGGCGAGGCCGTGGTGGGGGTCGGTTCGGCCGTCGCCGTCGCCGTTGCGGTGGCCGCGGCCGGGGCGGGGGTGTGCGAAGCGGGCTTGGGGTCGGTCAAGGCGCCGATCCAGGCCAGGCAGCAGACCGCGGCCACCGCGGTGCTGAGGAGTTTCTTCCAGAGCGCCCTCGGCCGGCTCCACGCGATCAGGAACGCCGCGAACGGGAAGACGAGGAAGCTGGCGATGTGCACGCCGCGCCGCTGCCACCAGGGGCGTCGGGCGGGGGCGGCGACAGGGTGCGGGGATGCCGGGGCCGGATACACGGAGGGGGCTGGTCCTTTTTGTGAGGAAGTCGTGAGGCTCCCGCGCAACCTATCCGTCGCATGAACGACTGTTCATCTCATCGACCACGATCGCATCCGGAATGTGACCTGCCGAAAGGCCGGAAGCCGGATCCTTCTCCGCTGCCCCGTCAACTACCCGCCGGTAGCAGCATGGTGTGGTTGTCGGATCATCCCCGCCTGTGGAACAACTGAGTTGACGTCGACTCAGGAGGGCTCGGATGAGGGTTCTGACCCGTCTGGCACCACCACTGCTGCTCAGCACCGCACTGATCTGGTCCACCGCGCTGCCGGCCGGGGCCGCGGCCCCGCCACCGAAGGCGCCCGAGGCGGTGGGCTGGGGCGGAGCGGTGGCCACCGTCGACGCGGACGCCACCGCCGCCGGGATCGAGGTACTGCGCAAGGGCGGCAACGCCGTGGACGCGGCGGTCGCCGCCGCGGCGGCCCTCGGGGTCACCGAGCCGTACTCCTCCGGCATCGGCGGCGGCGGGTACTTCGTCTACTACGACCACGCCACCGGTCGGGTGCACACCATCGACGGCCGCGAGACCGCCGCCCGCGGCGCCGACGCCGGGCTGTTCCTGGAGGACGGCAAACCGCTGCCCTTCGCCGACGCCGTCACCAGCGGCCTCTCCGTGGGCGTCCCCGGCACCCCGGCCACCTGGGACGCCGCACTCCGCCAGTGGGGCACCCGCTCGCTCGCCCAGACCCTCGAACCCGCCGAGCGGATCGCCGACAGCGGCTTCGTCGTGGACGACACCTTCCGCAGCCAGACCGCCGACAACCAGGCCAGGTTCAAGGACTTCCCGGCCACCGCCAAGCTGTACCTGCCCGGCGGCAAGCCCCCCGAGGTCGGCAGCGTCCTGCGCAACCCGGACCTCGCCGCGACCTACCGGCTGCTCGCCAAGGACGGCGTGAAGGCCTTCTACCGGGGCACGTTGGCCGAGGACATCGTCAACACCCTGCAGCACCCGCCGGTCGACCCGGCCTCCGGCCGCAACGCCCGCCCCGGCAGCGTCGACACCGCCGACCTCGCCGCCTACCGGGTCCGCGACCAGGCGCCCACGCACGTCGCCCACGGCGCCTACGACGTCTACTCGATGGCCCCCTCCAGCTCCGGCGGCACCACCGTCGGCGAGGCGCTCAACATCCTGGAGGACGGCGGCGACGTCTCCGCCTACAGCAGCACGCAGTACTACCACCACTTCCTGGAGGCCTCCCGGATCTCCTTCGCCGACCGCAACCGCTGGGTCGGCGACCCGGCCGCCGTCGACGTGCCCACCAAGCAACTGCTCTCCGAGCGCTACGCCGCCTCCCGGGCCTGCCTGATCAGCCCCGACCACGCGCTCACCAGCCCGCTCGCCTCCGGCGACCCGCGCCACCCGGCGGACTGCGCCGACACCGGCCAGGCCGTCGCCGAGCCGTACGAGGGCCCCAACACCACCCACCTGACGGTCGCCGACCGCTGGGGCAACATCGTCTCCTACACGCTCACCATCGAGCAGACCGGCGGCAGCGGAATCACCGTTCCCGGCCGGGGCTTCCTGCTCAACAACGAGCTGACCGACTTCGACTTCGCCCCGCTCGCCCCCGGCGTTCCCGACCCCAACCTGCCAGGCCCGGGCAAGCGGCCGCGCTCCTCGATGTCCCCGACCGTCGTGCTGCGCGACGGCGAGCCCTTCCTCGCCACCGGCAGCCCCGGTGGCGCGACCATCATCACCACCACGCTGCAGGTGCTGCTCGGACGGCTGGACCGCGGCCTGAGCCTGGAACAGGCGATCGCCGCGCCGCGCGCCAGTCAGCGCAACACCGCCGCGACCCAGGCCGAGCCCGCCTTCCTGGCACTGCCCGAGCGGGCCGAGTTGGAGGCACTCGGACACGCCTTCACCGGTGTGGCCGAGATCGGCGCCGCCACCGGCGTGGAACGGCTGCCGGACGGACGCTGGGTGGCCGCCGCCGAACCCGTGCGGCGCGGCGGCGGCGCGGCGGCGGTGGTCCGGTCCGCACGCTGACCCGGTCGGCGCCCGTGTGCTGACCGGGTCGGCGCCCGTGTGCTGAGCCGTCCGGATTGTCAGTGGCGGGCGGTATGTTCGGGGTGGGCCTCCCTCACGAGGGTCGGCCCGCCCCGTCCGTACCTCCGCCAGTACCTCCGTCCGTACCGAACCACCGGGAAGGCCGCCCGCCGTGACCGTCCGCATCGCCACCTGGAACATCAACTCCGTCACCGCGCGGCTGCCCAAGCTCCTGGAGTGGCTGGAGAGCGCCAAGCCCGACGTGCTCTGCCTCCAGGAGCTCAAGTGCGCGGCCGACGCCTTCCCGTACGACGAGGTCCGCGAGCTCGGCTACGAGACGGCCGCGCACGGCACCGGCCGGTGGAACGGCGTCGCCATCGTCTCCCGGCTCGGCCTGGAGGACGTCGTGCGCGACCTGCCCGGCCAGCCCGGCTACCTCGCCGACGGCGCCCTGCTGCCCGATGTCGAGCCGCGCGCCATCGCCGCCACCTGCGGCCCGGTCCGCGTCTGGTCGGTCTACGTGCCCAACGGCCGCGAGGTCGGCCACGCGCACTACCACTACAAGCTGGAGTGGCTGGAGGCGCTGCGCAAGGCCTCCGTCGAGGACGCCGCCGGCCCCCGTCCGTTCGCCGTCCTCGGCGACTTCAACATCGCCCCGGCCGACGAGGACGTCTTCGACGTCGCCGCCTTCGAGGGCCTCACCCACGTCACCCCGGTCGAGCGCGCCGCGCTGGAGGCCCTCGGCGAGATCGGCCTGCAGGACGTGGTGCCGCGCCCGCTGAAGTACGACCACCCCTACACCTACTGGGACTACCGCCAGCTGGCCTTCCCCAAGAACCGGGGCATGCGGATCGACCTCACCTACGCCAACAAGGCCTTCGCCGACGCCGTCACCGACAGCTACGTCGACCGCGAGGCCCGCAAGGGCAAGGGCACCTCGGACCACGCGCCGGTCGTGGTGGACCTCGACCTGTGAGCCGCGCGGATGAGTCAGCCGGCTGAGTGGCACCGGATGAGTCAGCCGCCGAGCCGTGCCCGGGGGCCCGTCGCCGGTGACCCCGGGTAGGCGGGCCGTAACCCGAACGGTCCTGAGCGCTGGCTGATCGCGGGGCGCGTGCCTACCGTCGGTGAATGACCGGGTGCAGTTGATCGACTACGTGGACATGGGAGTCCCCGGCTGCGCCCGAGAATCCCGGAGGTTCCGGCATGCGCCCCTTGCGTACGGCCGCCGCCGCCCTGATCGGCGCGACGGCGCTGACCGGCCTGACGGCCCCCCTCGCTTCCGCCAGGGACGGCGCGGCCTCGGTCAGCCCGTCCCAGGCCGCACCGGGCCAGACCGTGACGGTCACGGTCTCCTGCGAGAAGTCGGACAAGCCCGACGCCAAGACCATCACCGCCCGCTCCGCCGCCTTCGAGGGCGGCCCGGCGACCCTCACCCTGGGCTCCGACGGCAAGCACACCGGCTCCGCCCGGCTGGCCTCCCAGCACTCCGGGGACAGCAAGGTCGACGGCACCTGCCCGGACGGCGGCGCCTTCTCCACCACCGTGACGGTCACCACCGTCGCCGCCACCACCACTCCCGACAAGAGCCTCGGCGACTGGGGCAAGGCGGCGGGGGAGTGGGCCGGCTCGCTCGGGCAGTCCGGCGCCGGCAGCCAGCAGGTCGCCCCGCACGGTGCCGTGCAGACCGGCCTCGGCGGCTCGGTCGTGGAGGACCCGGCGGAGCTGGCCGGCGGTCTCGCGCTGGTCGCGGGAGGTGTCGGCGGCTTCTGGCTGCTTCGGAGGCGCGGTGCCTGACGGCCCTCACCCCCTTCGCGCCGCAGCGCCGCGCCGCCGGACCCTGACGGGTCCGGCGG
>NZ_JBVISA010000011.1:87419-276597 GCF_055575755.1 Kitasatospora sp. NPDC034035
TTTGTGGTTCTGCGGGTTAGCGGGGGGGACTTGTTCGGGTCCCCCCCTCTCCTCCACCCCCTCCGCACGCTACTCTTCCTCCTTCTACATCCCCCCCCCCCCCGGCGCCCTGTCAGGCCTGCTGCCCCTGCGGGCCCTGCCACGCGAACCCGGGCCCCTGCGTGAGCCCCGTCTCCTGCGTGAGCCCGTCCTCGTGCGCGAGCAGGCCGCTCGCCAGCAGGTACTGGGCCAGCACATAGGTCGCCATGATCCAGAACTGATGCCCCGGCAGCTCCCGCCACTTCGCCAGCTTGGTGGCGATCAGCGTGTCGGAGAGCAGGAACAGTGCCCCGCCCAACCCGGTCCGCCGGCCCAGCCCGGCCGAGGTGACGGCCGTCGAGGCGAGCAGCAGGCTGTAGCCGGCCACCGGGACCCGCAGGTCCCCGAGGTCCGGCCAGAGCCGGCCCACCAGCGCCACCCAGGCCGTCGCGTACGCGGCCGCGACCACCAGGGCCCGACGGCGGTCGGTGAGCGCGCCGCGCTGGACGAACATCGTCACGTAGCAGACGTGCGCCGCCGCGAAGGAGCCCATGCCGGCGAGGAACGCGGGGTCGTTCTTCAGCTGGAGCAGTACGTCGCCGCCCGCGCTCAGCAGCAGCGCCGGCGCCAGCAGCTTGGGCGCCTCCCGCTCGGCGGTCCTGGCCGCCGCCACGCTGTGCGCGGCCAGCAGCGGCATCAGCGCCGGCTTGGTGGCGTTCTGCAGTACCGACGCGCCGGACAGGATCGAGCCCAGATGCGTTGCCGAGGTGGCCGCGAAGCCGCCCAGCAGGCCGGTGGCCGAACGCAGGCGCGCGCCGAGGACGGCACGGGTGGTCGTACGAATGCTCATGCTGGCGCGGCCTCCGACGGTCGGGCGGTGGGGGGATCCGCACCGACCCTAAGGGAGCCGAACAAGCGGCGGAAGGGCGGGCTACCGGTGCGTAACCCGGACGGCGCCCGGCGGGTGACGGGGTGGCTGGGGAGTCGAGGGGTGGCGGGAGGACTCGGAGCGGAGGGCGGGCGGCCGATTCGAGCGCTCTTGCGGAGACTTCCTCAGGAGGGCGGTTGCTGCCACCGGGTGACCCGGGCACCGTCTACGCTGGACCCCGACATGGATCAGCAGGAGTACGCGGTCGGCGCCACCCGGGTGGCCGCCGGCAGGCCGGACGGACGTACGGGCGGGGCAGGTCGGGGAACCGCCGCCGCCGTCCTCGCCGTACGCGAAGCCGCGCGGGCCGATGCCGTCGATTCCGTCGGTGCCGTTGATTCCGTCGGTGCCGTTGACGCGGTCGACGCGGTCGATGGCGCCGATGCGGCCGACGTGGCGCCCGGGACCGCTCCCGCAGCCGTCACTGACGACGCGCAGGCCGCCGGTGCCCCGACCGGCGCGGTCCTCTCGCCCGACCCGGGGCTGCTGCGGCTGGCCCACTGGTTCGCGGCCGCCGCCCCCGGCACCGCCGACGACCTCTGCACCGCCTCCTTCGGCCTCTACCCCGCCCGCCACCTCGGCGCGCCCGCCGAGCCCGCCGACCCCGACGTCAGCTGGTGGCACGGCCCCACCGCCCACGGCCTCGCGTCCGCGCGTACCCGAGAGGCCCGCGCCGACGGCGGACTGCGCCGCGCCCGGCGGGACTCCGCCGCGCTGCCCGTCGTCCGGTCAGGCGCCAAGCCGGGCGGGCCCGGCAGGCACCGCAAGCCCGAGCGCACCCGGGCGATGCCGGAGACCGCCGCGAGTGCGTGTCCGCCGCCGCTCGCGGTCACGGTCGCGCAGGATCGTTCCGGCGAGGAGCTTCCCGCCGCCGAGCGCCGGATCGCCGCCCGGCTGCTGCTCGCCCACCCGCTGGTCACCGCCTCCGGCCCGCACGCCGACGGTTTCCCGCTGATCCGGCGTCACCGCGACTGGCTCGCCGAGCGCTTCGACACCCTGCTCGGCTACCGCCTCGAGGTCGGGCCCTGGCACGCCCGGCTCTGCAAGGCCGGCCTCGGCCCCGGCACCGCCCGCCGCCTCGAACACCCCGTCACCGGCGCGCCGTTCACCCCCGGTGGCTACGCCCAACTCGCGCTCGCCCTGGCCCTGTTGGTCGACGCGCCTGAGCAACTCGAGTACCGGCGGCTGCTCGACGCGATGCGCGCCGCCGCGCCCGGGCTGACCGCCGACCCGGCCGACCTCGACATGGCGCTCGCCACGCTGGCCGAGTGGCAGGTGCTCGGCGATCCGCCGGGCGACCCCGCCGACGACACCTTCGTGCTGACCGTGGACCGCGAACTCGCCCGCGCCGTCCCGGCCGGCCCGCCCGCCCTCGCCGACGACGCCGCCGACCTCATCCGCCGTGCCGCCGAGGCCGAGCCCGCCACCGCCGTGCGCCGCCTCCTCGCCGAGACGCCCGCCGTCCTCGCCGCCGACCTCCCCGAGGACCGCCGAGCCTGGCTGCACGAGCACCGGCTCAGCGGTCCCGCGGCGCTTGCCGAGTTCCTCGGCCTGGAGGCCGAACTGCGCGCCGAGGGCGTCGCCCTGCTCGACCCGGCCGCCGAACTCACCGATGTCGCCCTCCCTGGCGCCGGCACCCTCGCCCAGGCCAGCGTGCTGCTGGTCGAGCGCCTGGTCGAGGAGGTCCGCCCGCTGCCCGGCGAGACCACCGAGGGCGACGTCCCGATCGCCGACGCGCTGATAGACGGCGTCCTCGGCGACATCGCCGACGAGTACGGCCTCCCGGCCCGCTACCTCTCCGACCGCACCGCCCTGCGCCGCGACGCCCTGGACCTCCTCCACCGCCTCGGCCTGATCACCCCCACCCCCCAGCTCAAGCGCCCCCCGACCTGGCACCTGCGTCCCCACGCCGCCCGCTTCGCCCCCGCCCCGGACCTCCGCCCCACCCCCGGCACCGGCCGCCACTCCCGCCCCGGCCCCTTCGTCCCGCCCCCACCGGGCCCCCGCACCGAACAGCGGGCGTAGCGCCCTGCGCCGCGTCCGACCTCCTGCATCTCCTGCCCCCGCGTCCCACCGCCGCATCCCGCCCGTGCCCCGCCCCCGCGGCGAACGGCGGGTGTGCTGCCGGCGTGTCCGTCTCGGGACGGGGAAAGCAAAAGCACCGCGTCCGGATGCGGGACGGCGGTGCTGGATGGAGAGGGGTGGGTGCGGCTATTTGCTGGCGGTCGCGCTGGCGAGAGGGCCGTGGTCGACGGTTTCCACGGTGGCGCCGACGCCCAGGGTGCCGAGGGCGATGGAGGCGAGGACGGCGGTGCAGGCGAGCAGGCGGCGGTGCCGCTTGGGGAGGGGGAAGCGCGGTTCCTGGTAGGGCGCCTGAGGGCTGGCGTTCATGACAGGGAGGTTTCCAGGGCGGCGTGAACGGTCGGTACGCGCGGGTGAAGTCCGGAGGGGGGTTGGGCGTCGGTTGGCCGCGTACGCCCCACTCGTCGGGAGCGGGGCGTACGCGCAGGTCAGCGCGGTGTGGTCTGATCGCCGACGGCGACCCGGACGGCGTCCCGCAGGCCGTGCGCCGGGTGGAAGCGGGAGGGGCCGGCGGCCGGGTCCTCGCGGAGCTCCTTCACGAGCCGATGATGACCAGCTGGGCGTTCTGGGTGTTGCGGACGGAGGTGACGTACCCGAGGCCGTCGGCGACCTGCAGCGCGCCGAGGCCGAGGCTGGTCGCCGAGCCGAGCACCAGGACCGCGTTGATGCCGAAGACCGCCCGGTCGGTGGGGAGGGTCGCGGCGGGTTCGTCGGGCTCCTTCACGCGCTGGCCGGGCTGCGGTGGCTGGCTGCTCATCGGACGGACCTCTCGACATACGGGATTCGATCTGTATGTCGCACTGTGTCCAGTCGGTTCCGCGAGCGGCGGGAGGGCGCGCCGGGGAGGCGGCGGGTGCGGGCCTGCGTCCCGTCAGGCGGCGAGCTCCTCGGCCGGATCGTGCGCGGTCGTGAGGTAGTGGGAGAGCGCCCGGCGGCTGCGGGTGAGGTCGTCGATCCGGGCGTCCAGGTCGGCGAGTTCGCCGCGCAGGGTGGCGAGCAGGTTCGGGCAGGCCTCCAGGACGGGGACCGGGCCGGCGGCGCACGGCAGCAGCTCGGCGATGACCCGGGTGCTCAGACCGGCCGCGAGCAGGCTGCGGACCTGCCGCACCCGTACGGTGTCCTGCTCGCCGTACTCGCGGTAGCCGGCCGTCGTGCGGGCGGGCCGGAGCAGGCCCTGCTCCTCGTAGTAGCGGAGCAGCCGGGTGGACACCCCGGTCAGGCGGGCGAGTTCTCCGATGCGCATGATCGGCCGAACGTCGCAGCCGGCCGGGGTGTTCCCGCCGCCGCCCCCGCCCGTTCAGTCCTTTCCGAGGCCCTTGACGAACTCCAGTACCACGTCGCGCAGTTCGGGCAGCGCCTCGACCATCGGCAGGTGGCCGGTGGCGAGTTGGGCGAAGCGCGCGCCGGGGATGCCCTCGGCCAGCAGGCGGTGCTGGGACGGCGGGACGAGCATGTCCTCGGCGGTGCCGACGACCAGGGCCGGCACGGCTATCGCCGCCAGCTCCGCGCGCACGTCGGCCTCGCCGGCGAGCCGGAACTGCTGCCGGAAACCGGCCGGCTGCGGGGACTTGAGCGCCTCCCCCAGCCCCGCGAGCTGTTCGGCGGGCAGGGCGTCCACCCAGGACCCGGCGAACGTGACGGCGAGTACCAGCCGGGCCAGGTCGTCGGGCCGCTCCTCGAGGTCGACGATCAGCTCGGAGAGGATCCGCATCCGCGCCGAGCCGCCGGCCACGCCCGCGAGCAGCAGCAGTGAGCGGACCCGCTCGGGGTGGCGGGTGGCGATCCGGACGGCGACGGCGGCGCCGAGCGAGTAGCCGGCCAGGTCGAAGGTGTCCAGGCCCTCCGCGTCGGCGGCGGCGACCAGCCGCTCGGCCAGGTCGTCCAGGGTGAGCCGGCCGGGCTCGTACGGACTGTCGCCGGAGCCGGGGAAGTCGGGGGCGACGACGGTGCGGTGGACGGCGAGGTCGGGCAGCAGCGGGCCCCAGTTGTCCCGGGCGCTGCCGCCGGCACCGTGGGCGAGCAGCAGGCCGGGGCCGGAACCCTGGACGATCCGGGCGAGCGGGGCGGGGGCGGAAGGCATGGCTTCGCTCCTTCGTGGACGGTGATTCCTCCGACAGCGAGGACGGTAGGTGTTCACACCGGTGAGAAGGTCAAGCGCACGGGCCTGATCCGGGTTCGACGGCAACCCGCCGACACGCCCGGAAACCCGCTCCCGCCACCGCCGCCATGGTTACGTACCGCGCCGGAACGCCTACGCTGAGACCAGGGAGGCCGTTCGGACACCGTACGAACGCTCTCCGCCGCCGGGGCGCTCACCGTGCCCGCGTCGGCCGCGCCGGAGTTGCCCCGGGCCGGGCGGTCGCCGAGGAGGTGCCCAGGCCCCATGTCCGGAAACGTCAGCTCCGGCAATGTCAGCTCCGGCAATGTCAGCTTCAGTGATGTCACGACCGGAAGCCCCGGCTCCGGTGACGTCGCGTCGGGACACGTCAGGTCCGACAACGACGCGTCGGGAATCGTCAAGCCGCTGCCCGCCGAGTGGTTCGTCCCGCACGGCACCAACGCCGAGATGCGCTGGGAGGCCCTGCGCGACGCCGAGGGCGGGGCCGCCGTCGGCCGGCACGTGCCGGTGGAGCGGTTCTTCGTCCGCAACCACACCGGCACCCCGCTGATCGACCCCGACACCTGGCGGCTGCGGCTGTTCGGCAGCGGCCTGCGCGGTGCCCCGACGGCCGAGCGGCCGGTGGAGTTCGACCTGGCAGGCCTGCGCGCGCTGCCCGCGACCCGGATCAGCGCGGTGATCGAGTGCGCCGGAAACGGCCGTGACTACTTCCGCCGTCAGCAGGGCCAGTGCGTCCCGGGCACGCCGTGGACGCTCGGCGGGATCGGCTCGGCGGCCTGGCGGGGCGTGCGGCTGGCGGAGGTGCTGCGGGCGGCCGGGCTGACCGGGGCGGCGGTCGACGTGCTGCCGACCGGGCTGGACGCGGACTACGTGGTCGACGGCGTCAACCACGGCCCGGTGCGCCGCCCGCTGCCGGTCGCCAAGGCGCTGGAGGACGCGCTGCTCGCGTACGAGATGAACGAGGAGCCGCTGACCCCCGACCACGGTGCGCCGCTGCGGCTGGTGGTACCCGGCTGGGTGGGGATCGCCTCGATCAAGTGGGTCGGCACCATCGAAGTCGCCGACCACCCGCTCCAGTCACCGTGGAACACCGACTTCTACCGGATGTTCGGCCCCGACTACCCGCCCGGCGGTAGCGAGCCGCTCTCCGCGCAGGTGGTCCGCAGCGCGTTCGAGCTGGCCCCGGGCGCGGTACTGGAGGCCGGCCACGGCCACCGGTTGCACGGGCGTTCGTGGTCCGGCGCGGCGGCGGTGCACCGGGTCGAAGTGAGCACCGACGGCGGCCGGACCTGGCGGCGCGCCGCGCTGCACGGCGGGTCGCACGCCGACGACTGGACGCGCTGGAGCTTCGACTGGCACCCCGAGCGGCCCGGCCGGTACGAGCTGCGCGCCCGCGCGACGGACCGCCGGGGCAACAGCCAGCCCGAGCGGGCGGCGTTCAACCGGGAGGGCTACCTGTTCGGCGCGGTGGTGGCCCACCCGGTGACGGTGGTCTGAGCCCGCCCCGGGGCCGGCCCGTCGACCGACCCGCCTGAGGGTCGGTCGGTGGTCCGCACCCCGGGCCGGGCGGGGCTCAGCCGGTGGAGTGGACCTCGTACGGGGCCGGGTACCGCGTTTCGTACGGGGTCAGCACCAGCCGCACCACGTCCTCCAGGCGTCGTCTGGCGTCCCCGAGGGTGGTGCGGCCGGTCACCCAGGCGGTCAGCTCGCCCTGCCAGGCGTGGGCGACGATGTGCCGCACCAGGTCGCTGGACGCGGCCGGAACTTCGGCCGTCACCGCCTGCAGGGCAGTGCTGTCGGCCCGGGCCATGCCTTGCAGCGCCTCGCTGGCGAAGGGATCGGTGGAGGCCGCCACGGCCACCCGCAGCCGGGCGAGTTCGGGCTGCCGCTGGTAGGCCCGCATCCCGCCCCGGACGAACCGGACCGCCCGGTCGGTGGCCCCCGGCCCGGCCCGGGGCCCGCGCAGCTCGGCCACCAGGTCGGCCAGCAGCAGGCGGTGCCACTCGGCGATCGCCGCCGCCAGGAGGTGGTCCTTGGAGGAGAAGTAGCGGTACGCCGTCCCCAGGGCGACTCCGGACCGCTCGCAGACCTGCTTCATCTGCAGCCGCTCGACGCCGATCTCGTTCACCAGGGCGAGCGCGGCCGCGATCAGGCTTTCGCGGCGTTGGAGCTGACGTGGAGACATGGCCTCCACCGGCCGTGGTGACAGGTCAACCTTGGTCACCCGCACCATGATACGGGCCAGGGCCGCTCAGGAGTATGACGCCGACCGGCCGCCTTCCGTTCGCCGGTAGGTCACCGGGGCCCGGAGGCGCTACGACTGCCGGCGGATCAGCGCCTCCTGGACGGCCGAGGCGACCAGCCGGCCGTCCCGGTCGTAGAACTCGCCGAGCGCCAGGCCGCGGCCGTCCGAGGAGGACGGGCTGCGCTGGGCGAACAGCAGCCACTCGTCGGCCCGGAACGGGCGGTGGAACCACATCGCGTGGTCCAGCGAGGCCATCAGCAGCGTGGGCGGCTCGGTGCGTTGGAAGAAGTTCGGCTGCTCGTCCAGCCCGGCGGTGGAGGCCAGGGTGAGGTCGGACAGGTAGGTGAGCGCGCCGGCGTGCAGCAGCGGGTCGCCGTCCGGCAGTGGGGAGGCGGTGCGCATCCAGACGAACTGCTGGAGCAGTCCGGGGACGGACGGCGGCACCCCGGGCGACCCCGGCGGGACGAAGCGCACGTCGAGGTCGCGGAATCCGCCGCTGGCCGCCACCATCCTGCGGACCTCCTCCGGGGCCTCGGCGACGGCGTCCGGCAGGGACTCCGGGGCGGGCAGCGGCGGCATCTCGCGGCGGCGGTCGCCGCCCGGCTCGGGGTGCTTGAGGGAGACGGAGAGCGAGAAGATCTCGTTCCGCTTCTGCATGGCCGTCACCCGGCGGGTGGTGTACGAGATGCCCTCGCGCACCCGCTCGACCACGTAGTCGATCGGTCGGGTCGGGGTGCCCGGCAGCAGGAAGTAGCCGTGCAGCGAGTGCACCGGGCGCCGGTCCTCGCAGGTGCGCCCGGCGGCGACGAGCGCCTGCGCGGCGACGTGGCCGCCGAAGGCGCGCATCGGGGCACCGGCGTGGCAGTAGCCCCGGAACGTGTTCTCGTCCAGCTGCTCGAGCTCCAGCAGCTCGGCGAACGGGGAGGTCGGGTGGGCGTCCCGGGCGGCCCGGACGGGCGGTTCGGTCAGGTCGGTCACGAGGCCATAGTGGCAGAAGCCAACCGTGTCGTGGTGTGACGTGGGTAACTCGGCCGGGGTGGGGGTTTGACGGAGGGGGCGGTAGAACACGTTTCAGTCGTGCGTCGTTCCGATGGGACTGCCAGACCCCTCGGTCAATGACAACGTTCAGCGAACAGATGTTGAAATCTGTTCGCTGAACTCTGTCCGCTGAAAGTTGTCAGCTGAACTCCGTCACCTCTTCGCGCACCGCGGCCGTCTCCGGAGCCGTCCCTGCCACGGCTTCCCGCTCGCCGACGACCGGAGGTTCGAAGCTGCGCGGGGCGGCGGTGACGGCGCGCCACCACAGGCGCAGCGCGGGCGGGTCGGCGGGCTCGAAGGGCTTGCCCGGCCGGGGCATCGCGAGGCGGGCGCCGAGCGCCTGGGCGGCGGCGACCGCCCGCTCGGCGGGCTCCTCCCAGGGGTGCAGCGCGAGGTTGAACGTGCACCAGTGGATCGGCAGCAGCAGCTCGCCGCCCAGGTCCAGGTGCGCCCGCACGCCCTCCTCGGGCGTCATGTGCACCTCGGGCCAGAAGTCGCTGTACGCGCCGACCTGCACCATCGTCGCGTCGAACGGGCCGAGCCGGCGGCCGATCTCGGCGAAGCCCGGGAAGTAGCCGGTGTCCCCGCTGTGGAAGAGCCGGTGCCCGCCGCCGGACACCACCCAGGAGGCCCACAGGAACAGGGCGCTGGTGCGCGGGCCGCGGCTGCAGTAGTGGCGGGCCGGCGTGGCGGTCAGGGTCAGTCCGGCGACCTCGGCGGACTCCCACCAGTCCAGCTCGACGATCCGCTCGGCCGGCACGCCCCAGTGCTCCAGGTGCGCCCCGACCCCGAGCGGTACGGCGAACACGGCCTCCGTCCCGATCAGTGCCCGGATGGTGGCCATGTCCAGGTGGTCGTAGTGGTCGTGGGAGACCACGACCACGTCCACCGGCCCGAGTTCGGAGAGCGGCAGCGGCACCGGGTGCAGCCGCTTGGGGCCGGTCCAGGCGAACGGGGAGCAGCGCTCGCCCCAGACCGGGTCGAGCAGGACGCGCCGCCCGCCGATCTCGGCGAGCACGGTGGCGTGGCCCAGCCAGGTCAGCCGCAGCCCGGACTCCGGCGGTGTGGCCAGGTCGGCCGGGAGCAGCCGGTGCACGGGTACGGCGGCGGCCGGGAACCGGAGGGTCTTGTCCCCGGTCAGCTGGGCGCGGGTGATCTCCAGCGGGCTGCGTTCGTACACCAGGCGGCGGGTCGGCACCGGGTTGCGGAAGGCGCCGTCGGCGAACTGCGGGGAGCGGCGGATCCGGGCCAGCCGCTCGCCCCGGGGCTCGGCGCCGAACGCGTCGGTCCGGACCCGGTGCCAGGCGGCCCGGGGCAGCCCGGCCAGTCCGGGGACGGCGCGCTCGGCGGCTCGGTCGGTGGCGGGGCCCGCGGGCGGCGGGGCGAACTGCGAGGACAGACCGGCGAGGCGGGAGAACCACGGGGCGGGGCGGGGCACGGCTCCTCCAAGGACGGTCACGGCTACCAGGCGTGCCGGGACGCGCACCGCAGCGGCGGCCGGGGCACTGCGAGCGGCCGAGGTCGCTGCGATACGACAACCATCTCGTCGGAGGTTACTCGCCGTGGGCCGTCCGGACCTGGTGGAGGGCCCGGCGCGGTCCAATCGGGGGACCGCCGTATCCGCCCCACCCGGCAGGCATCGGCGGCGCGGCCCGCCGTATCCGCCGTACCCGCGGTACCCGCCCCACCCGGTCAGGCGTAGAAGCGGGTGATCGTCTCCGCGACGCAGTGCGGCTTGGCGCTCTGCTCGCTCCTGATGGTGAAGCGCACCACGGCCTGGACGCCGCCGGGAACCTCGGTGGCCGAGAGCAGCTCGGCGGTGGCCCGGATCGCCGTGCCCACCGGCACCGGCGCGGGGAAGCGCACCTTCTCGGAGCCGTAGTTCAGCGCCATCCGCACGCCCTCGACGGCGTAGCACTCCTTCGCCAGCACCGGGATCATCGACTGGGTCAGGTAGCCGTGCGCGATGGTCGAGCCGAACTGGCTCTCCTTGGCCCGCTCCGGGTCGACGTGGATCCACTGGTGGTCGCCTGTCGCCTCGGCGAACAGGTCGATCTGCCGCTGCTCGATGGTGTGCCACTCGCTGGTGCCCAGCTCGGTGCCGACGGCGGCGGTCAGCTCGGCGAGGGAGGCGAAGGTCGTCACGGTGCGCTCCTGGTGGGGGGACAGGCCCGGGGAGGGGTCAGGACGCCGGAAGCGTATGCCTACCCACCGGTATCTGTCAGGAGCCCGAGCGGAAGCCCCCGGCAGGAGGCCGAGCGGAAGATCCCGGCCGAGCTGCTCACGGCCGCAGCGCGGCGCGCCCCGGGGCGCCCTGCCCGGTCGGGAACAGCCGCCGGCCGCTGACCAGCTCGGGCACCAGGGCGACGAACAGCGGCTCCGGGTCGCCGATCCACGGCCGCAGGCCGGAACGCAGCACCCGCCGCACCTGCTCGGGGTCGCGCACCACGTCGGAGCGCCCGTGCACCAGCACGCTCCAACCGGTGCGGGTGAGGGGGTCCAGCAGATCGGCCTGGAAGGCGACCACGGTGCCGTCAAGCCCGCGCGCGGTGGTACTTCCCCGGCGCACGGCGAGCACCAGCCGCCCGTCCAGGACCTCGAAGGAGACCGGCAGGACGGCCGGCAGTGCGTGCTCGGTGTACACCACGCGCCCGACGGGCACGGTGCTGAGCAGTCGCAGGCACTCGGCCTCGCTCAGGGTCTCCACACGGTCCTCAGGCTCCATGCGTCCGATCGTCCTCGGTCGGCGCGGGCGTCGATAGGGCCCATGGTCCCTGGGCGGACGGGTCGGGAGCCCCGTCGGCGGCCGCCCGGGGCGATAGCCTGCCCGGCGGCGGAACGGCGACGTGGACCGGAACGGCGACGTGGACCGGAACGGTGACGTGGACCGGAACGGTGACGTGGACCGGAATGGTGCGGCGAGCGGTGACGCGGACGGTGGCTCGCCCGCGAAGTGCTCGGCGGGCGCACCACAGTGGCGGGCGGCGGCCCCGGGTGCGCCGGGGCCGGCCAGGAGGGGGAGACCGATGGCGGGTGGGGTCGATCTGGTGGTGATCGGGGCGGACGGCGGGCCCGACCGGGCCTTCGGCGGTGCGGCGCTCGCGCCGGACGGGGCCCGGCTGCTCGCCGAGGTGCTGCCCGGTATGTGCTTCGACACCGGCGCGGCCGGCTGCCGGGTCACCGCGGCGGCGCCGGACGCGGACGCCAACGCGATGCTCACCGCCGTCCGGGACGCGGCCCAGCACCCGGGCCGCTGGCTGGTGGTCTGCCTGGTCGGCCAGTTGGTGGCCGACCCGCGCGGGCGCCGGCTCGCCCTGGTCACCGGCGGCAGCACCCCCGACAACGCCTACCGCAGGGGCCTGGCCTGGGACTGGGTGGTCAGTGCGATGGTGCACGG
Organism: Kitasatospora sp. NPDC034035; assembly: GCF_055575755.1. NCBI lineage: Bacteria > Bacillati > Actinomycetota > Actinomycetes > Kitasatosporales > Streptomycetaceae > Kitasatospora > Kitasatospora sp. NPDC034035. Next base: position 99,247 of record NZ_JBVISA010000011.1, read on the forward strand.
CGACCAGGAGGAGGCGCTGCTGCTGGTCGACGCGGTGGCCGACCGGGACACCTGGGCGGCCCTGGAGCGCGGCGGCGAGGACAGCGCGGGTGAGCTGCTGAGCTTCCCGCGCGTCCCGCTGTGGGGCCGGATCGGGCGCTACGCCCCGGGCAGACGCGGCCGGGACGCCGTACTGCCGGGCGGTGAGGGCTCGTTCAGCCGGGCGCTGACCACCGTCCTGCGCCAGGGCGTTCCGGGTGCCCCCGCGGCCGTCGCCCCGTCGGACCTCCAGCCAGCCGTGGCGGCACTGACGGACGGGCGGGAGTCGGCCGGTAGTTCGGGTGCGCCGGGCGCGCGCCTGCTCGTTCCGCCGCAGGGCGGACGCCTCTTGATGCGCAATCGGGCCGCGGTTCGGGGCGCATTGGCCGGATTGTCGCTTTCCGAAGAACTGTTGGCCGTTCTGTGGCGGGAAAGTGCCCCGACGGAACCGCCTTCCGCGTAAGGTCAGGGGGCCTGAGGTGTTGCCGTGATGGGGTGGGTTGGCGAAGAATCGATCCCCAGCGGAAAGACCGGCGGGACAGCGGAATTCTTCTGGCGGCCGTGGATCACGGATCGGGTCGGTCGCGACGAGGTGGGGCCATGCGGCAGCGCGGAAATGTGTTGCGCCCTGGGGCCGTTGGGGTCGGTGGGGCGATTCTGGTGTTACTGCTCGGCGCTTGTGCGAGCGGTGGTTCCGGCGGTTCCGTCGATCACCTCGGGGCGACGGCGCCCACGGTTGCGGGAGCGGCTCCGGTAACTCCTTCGAGTGGTTCGTCAAACGCCTCGATCGCGCCGACCGACGGACCGGAAGGGGCGATGGGCCGACTGGCCCTGAAGACTTATCAGGACTGGTGGCAGGCGCAGGCCGACGCCTTCGCCCGTACGGATTCGGACGGATTCTCGCTGGAGTCGTACTCCTCCGGACGCGCACTGTCGGACGTCCTGGTCGGACTCCGCCAACTTCACGACGCCAAACTGGTGATGACCGGAACGCCGCGCAATTCCGCGGTGGTCAAGGCCATTGACCTCAAAGCCGATCCGCAGACCGCCGTGATCGAGGACTGCGTCGATGTGACCGACTGGCATCGTGTCGATGCCGTCACGCGGGCCGCGAAGGATCCGGCCCAACGGCTGAACCGCTACCTGGCGACGGCGTCCCTGCGCTGGTTCCAAGCACGTTGGCTGATCTACGACTTCAAGCGGGAGGTGGACCGGACATGCTGAACAGGCGCTATCGGGCCCGGCGATTCGTGATCCTCGCACCGTTGTCCGCCGGGTTGCTGCTGTCCACGGCGGCGGTGGCGTCGGCGGACGAACCACCGAGCGGGGGTGCCACCCAGTGCGCCCCCGACAAGATCTGCTCGGACGTCCACACCGGCGGCAAGACCCCCGATCCTGGCTCCACCCAGTCGGGCGGTGGCGGCGGCTCGTCCGACGGCCCGCTGGTGTGCAGCTACCACGGGGTGGAATGGGCCTGCCACGACCCGGAACGCGGCTGGTTCAACAGCGACGTGGGCTGCTATTTCAGGGTGCAGGACCCCCAGCCGCCGGAGGGCGCGCCGGAGTGGGACGGGCACAAGTCCACGGAAGGCGCGATCTACACGAAGATCTGCCCGCAGACGGGCGGTGGCACGGACGGCGTCCAGAGCGTGTTCGAGTCGAGCGCGCCGGCCGGTCCGCCGGTGCTGAACCTGGCGGCCGTCGGTCTCAGCCTCGCCCACGAGATGAAGTTCCCGAAGCCGGCCGCCGGCGTGGCACCCAAGGGCACGGCCGTGGTCAAGGCGCCGGTCTGGCTCTGGCTGGACGGCGTGCGGGCGCCCGATCCGAAGAAGCTCGAGGTGCCCGGAGCCTCGGCCACCGTCACGCCCGTGCTGAAGAACGTGACCTGGACCTTCGACACGGGCGTCGAGGTGACCTGCGACAAGCCCGGAACGCCGTACGACCCGAAGTACGGCGCCGCCGCGTCGCCGGACTGCGGGTACGCGTTCGCCGTCGGATCGGGCACCAAGAAGGACGGGGTCTTCGCCGGCACCGTGACGGCGAACTGGCAGGGCCACGTCGTCGTGACCGGGCCGAACGCCAAGGTCTTCGATGTCGACATCCCGCAGTCCTCGAAGTTCACGCTCAAGGTCGCCGAGGTGCAGGTCCTCAACTGACCGCCGCACGGCGGCGATTCGACTACTGACGATCCGGCAACGTACAAGGGAAGGGCGGAACCCGGTGGAGAACCGTACATTCGCGACGCCGGGATCCGGCACACCCGCGGGCGCCGGGGCCTCCGTGGCGCTCCCGGAGCAGCAGGAGCAGGCCGGCGGTCCGGGCAAGGGCCGTGGCCGGGGGCGGGCGGTGCCGCACGCGCCCGGGCGGACCATGCGGGCGAGGCGGCGGCGCCCGGCGGTGCTGGCGATGGCGATCGCGCTGATCGCGGCCGGCGGGCTGGGCGGGGCCGTCCTCTACAACAGCACCGGCCAGCGGGTCGCGGTGCTGGCGCTCGCCCGGGACGTGCCGTGGGGCCAGCTGATCACCGAGGACGACCTGGTGGTGGCCCGGATCGCGGGCGACCCGGCGCTGCACCCGGTGTCGGCCCAGGACCGGACGAAGGCGGTCGGCATGCGGGCCGCCACCGACCTCAAGCGCGGCGCGATGCTCACCAGCGGCGACCTGGCCCAGGGCCTCACCGTGCAGCCCGGGCAGATCGTGGTCGGGGTGTCGGCCAAGCGCAGCCAGCTGCCCGCCAGCCGGCTCCAGCCCGGGGTGCAACTGGTCGTGGTCTACACGCCCGACAACGGCCGGGCCGACTCGCTGGCCGCGACGGTGATCACCGTCGGCCGGGTGGACACCGACGGCAGCCAGGTGATCGATGTCGCGGTCGGCACCGCGGACGGGCCCCGGCTGGCGCAGTGGGTGGCGAGCGGGCGGATCCAGGTGCTGCTGGCGCCGCGCGGCGCCTCGGCCGGGGGCGCGGGCGGCGGCACCACGCCCGGCCCGGCGCCGAGCGGCAGCCCCGCCGCCGGTGCTCCTTCCGCCGCTGCGCCCCCGGCCGGTGCACCCTCGGCCGGGACCGGTGCGTCCGGGGCTCCGACCGCGACCGGGGGCGCCTGATGGCGGTGATCGCGGTGGTCGGCGGCCCGGGCGCGCCCGGCGCGACCACGACCGCGCTGGCCCTGCTCCTGGCCTGGCCGCTCCAGCCCGGGCGGCGCATCCTGCTGGTCGAGGCCGACCCGGACGGCGGCGCCGTGCTCGCGGGCGCCCTGGAAGGCCGGGTCGAAGCCGTCTACGGGCTGCGCAACCTGGCCGTGGCCGACCGGCGCGGACTGCTCGCGCAGACCATCTGGGAGCAGCTGATCGACCTCTCGCCGGACGGCGACGCCGAACGCCTGCTGCTCCCCGGACTCACCGACCCCACCCAGGCCCCCGGCCTCGCCTACACCTGGGAGCCGCTCGCCGAACTGCTGCACGCCGTCGAACAGCAGGGCTACGACGTCATCGTGGACCTCGGCCGCTCCGGCGCCACCGGCGCGAGCGCGGTGCTGGCCCGCCGGGCGGACGTGGTGGCGGTGACCGTCCGGACCACGCTGCGCGGACTGAGCTCGATCCGGCCCCGACTGTCCGCCCTCACCGAGGACCTGGCCTCCGCCGGCACCGGCTCGGACGCGCTCGGGCTGCTGCTGGTCGCCGAGGGGCCGTACACGCGCGCGGAGGTGGCGCGCGAACTCGGGCTGCCGGTGCTCGGGATGCTGCCGCACGCCACCCGGACGGCGAAGGTGCTCTCCGACGGCGGCGACACCACCGACCGGCGGTTCGTCCGCTCCGAGCTGATGCGGACGGCGCGGTCGGCGGCGGACGAGGTGCAGCTGCTGGTCCGCCGCAGGCGGCAGCGGCTCGCGCCGGGCGCGGGCTCGGCGGCGGTGGTGCCGGGTCAGGCGCCGGCCCGGCTGTCGGCGGCCGCTCCGGTGGCGGGCGCTGCGGTGGCGGCTGCGGTGCCGACCCCGGTACCGGCTCCGGCGGTGCCCACTCCTCCGGTGCCGACCCAGCCGGTGCCGACGCCCGCCCCGACCACGTACGCGCAGACCACCTACGGACAGGCTCCGTACAGCCAGCCCGCGTACAGCCAGCCCGCGTACAGCCAGCCCGCGTACAGCCAGGCCGCGTACGGCCGGGCCGGGTACGGGCAGTCGCCCTACGGTCCGGTGGAGGCCGAGTCGCCGTCGTACACGCCGCCGCAGCCGGTTCCGCCGGTGATCATCACCGGTCCGGTGGCGCCGCTGGCCGGGCTGGCGCCGCAGCCGGCCGCACCGGCGCCGTTCCCGGCGCACGTGCAGTCGCCGCAGCGGGCCGAGCAGGACGACCGGTACCCGCTTCAGCAACCGACTGTGACGGATGATCAGGTGCAGGTGAACGGGCAGTACCCGCACAACCCCGGGGAGGTGCTCCGTGCGCGGTAGCCCCCTGCACCAGCGCCCGGCGGCCGACCCGGCCGCGCTGCCCTGGGCCGCTCCGGCGGCCGCACCGACGCCGACGGCCACGCCGACGGCCGCGCCCACGCCCGCGACCGGCCCGGTCGCGCCGCAGCCCGTGACCCCCGGCCCCGTAGCCCCCGGCCCCGTCCCCCCCGGCCCGGTCGTGCCCGGCTCGGCCGCGCCGACCGCCGTGCCCTCCCAGCTGCCCTCGCTGGACGTGCGTGGCTCCGCCACCCGGCCGGTCGTCGACCCGCAGGTCGCCCGGGAGCTCAAGCGTCAGGTCGCGGCCGAACTCCACCAGCAGATCAGCCGGTTGACCACCGCCTCCGGTTCCGAGCCGGACCGCGCCACCCGCCGTCAGCGCGGCCGGGCGCTGATCGAGGAAGCCGTCGCCCGCTGGTCCGACGCCTACGCGCAGACCCACGGCATCCCGCCCACCCGGGAGCAGGACCGCGCCCTCGCCGAGGCCGTCTTCGACCTCCTCTTCCGGGCCGGCCGGCTCCAGCCCTACCTGGACGACCCGGAGATCGAGAACATCCTGATCAACGGCTGTGACGACGTCTGGGTCTCCAAGGTGCACCAACCCCTGCGCCAGGTCCCGCCGGTGGCCGAAAGCGACGCCGAACTCATCGAACTGCTGCAGGACTTGGCCCGTCAGCACGGCGGTGGCGAGCGCAGCCTGTCCACCGCCAGCCCCACCCTCGCGCTGCGGCTGGAGGGCGGCATGCGCCTGCAGGCGCTCACCGAGGTGACGCCCCGCCCGTACGTGGCGATCCGGCGCCACCGGGTGGCCTCCGCGACACTGCCCGAGATGGTCGAACTCGGCACCCTGGACACCACCTTGGCCGCCTTCCTGGCCGCCGCGATCCGGGCCCGGAAGAACGTGATGATCACCGGCACCCAGGGCGTCGGCAAGACCAGCCTGCTGCGCGCGATGGCCGCCGAGATCCCGCCGGACGAGCGGATCGGCACCCTGGAATCGGAGTTCGAGCTCTGGCTGCACACCCTCGGCCACCTCCGCCAGGTCGTTCCGATGGAGGCCCGCGAGGGCAACGGCGAACGCGTCGAGGGGCGGCTGGCCGGGGAGTTGACGATCGGCGACCTCATCCCGGCCGCGCTGCGCATGACCCTCTCGCGCATCATCGTCGGCGAGGTCCGCTCCGGCGAGGTCGTCCCGATGCTGCGGGTGATGACCAACGGCGAGGGCGGCTCGATGTGCACCCTGCACGCCCGCGGCCCGCACATGGTGGTCGACCGCATTGCCGAACTCTGCCTGGAGTACGGCTCGCACATGACCGACTCGCTCGCCTACCGGCTCACCGCCAACGCCCTGGACCTCATCGTGCACGTCACCATGGTCGACGAGACCGCCGTCGGAGGCCGCCGGCACCGCTTCGTCTCCCACGTCCTGGAGGTCACCGGCCTCGGCGAGAGCGGCCGTCCCGCGCTGAACACCGTGTTCGGCCCCCGGCCGGACCTCGGTGAGCCGCGGGCCGTCCCGCACACCCCGCCGCAGTGCCTGGACGACCTGCGCCGGGCCGGCTTCGACGCCGGGCTGCTCGACTCCCGGTACGGGAGTTGGGCCACCCCGCTGCAACTGCGGATCGGCGGTGGCGCGCGGTGATGCTGCTGTTCGCCCTGTGCGGGCTGGCGGTCGCGGGCGGCCTGGTCGCCCTGGCGGCCTGGGCCCGCGGCAGCGAGCCCGGTGACGAGGACGCGGCCGCGCGGACCAACCCGCTCGCCGGGCGCGCCCACGTGTTCTGGTACGGCGCCCCCGGGGCGGCCGCGCCCCGGATGGTGCGGCTGCGCCGGGTCCAGCTGCCGCTGGCGCTCGTCGGCGGGCCGCTGGCCTGGCTGTTCACCGGCATCCCGCTGACCGCGCTGCTGGCGCCGCTGGCCATCTTCGGCCTGCCCTGGCTGTTCGACACCACCCGCGCGGACACCCACCGGATCGAGCGGCTCGAAGCGCTGTCCGAGTGGACCCAGCGGATCGCCGACGTGCTGCTGCTCGGCGTCGGCCTGAACCAGGCCATCGTCACCAGCCGCCGCACCGCCCCCACCGCCCTGGAGGACGAGATCGGCGAGCTGGCCGCCCGGCTGCAGGCCCGCTGGCGGCCCGAGGAGGCGCTGCACGCCTTCGCCGACAGCCTGGCCGACGCCACCGCCGACAAGGTGCTCGCCGCGCTCGTGCTGCGGGCCGGGGACAGCGGACCGGGCCTGGCCCGCACGCTGTCCGACATGGCCGACTCGGTGCGCGAGGAGGTCCGTCAGCGCCGCGTCATCGAGGCCGACCGGGCCAAGCACCGGACCACCATCCGCTGGCTGGTGGGCATCATCGTGCTGGTCGTCACGGTCGGCTCCTTCAACACCGAGTACACCCGGCCGTACGGCACCTTCCTCGGCCAGCTGGTCCTCGCCGTGGTCGCCGCCCTGTTCGTGGCGATCATCGCCTGGATGCGGGCGCTGGCCTCCCACCCGCCGGTGCCCCGGCTGCTCACGCCGGACCGGCGCAGCAGGAGCAGGCGGCGGACGGGCGCGCAGACGCCCGAGGCCGAGCCGGCCGAGCAGCTCGGGGAGGCCCGATGATCTCCCCCTGGTCCGTGCTGGCCGGCGCCGTCGCGGCCGGCGGCCTCGCCCTGCTGGTCGCCGAACTGCGGCCCGCCGCCCCGGACCTGCGCCAGGCGCTGGACCGGCTGCACGCCGTCCCGGCCGACCGCGAGCAGGACCCGGACGAGCGGCCGCGCTGGTACGACCGGATCGGCGAGCGGTCCGTCCACCTGCGCGGGGTCTCCGTCCCGCGCCGCGAACTCGCCCTGATCGGCCGCACCCCGGCCCGGTTCATGGTGCACAAGCTGCTGTTCGCCGCGCTCGGCCTGGTGCTGCCCGCCTACCTGGGCGCGATGGCCGTGCTGATGGACATCGGCCTGCCCTTCGCGCTGCCGCTGGTCGCCGGGCCGCTGCTGGCCGGCCTCCTCTGGTTCATTCCGGACGCCATCGTGCGCGGCGAGGCCAAGGAGGCGCGCACCGAGTACCTGCACGGCCTCGCCGCCTACCTGGAACTCGTCGCGCTGGAGCGCGCCGCCGACTGCGGCCCCGCCGAGGCGCTGCGCCGGGCCGCCGCGGTCGGGCAGGGCGCGGTGTTCCGGCGGATCCGCGACGCGCTGGAGCGCGCGGCCACCGACCGGCTCCCGCCGTGGGCCGGACTCGACGCGCTGGCCGAGGAGTTGGGACTCACCCCGCTGCAGGACGTGGCCGACATCATGCGGCTGTCCGGCACCGACGGTGCCGCCGTGTACGACACCCTGCGGGCCCGCGCCAAGGGCCTGCGCGGCGAACTCCTCGCCGAGGACCTCGCCCGCGCCAACGCCGACAGCGAGCGCATGGTCGCGCCGGGGGCCGCCCTGACGCTGCTGATGACCGTCCTGATCGTCTTCCCGGCGCTCCACCAGATGCTCAACTGACGCCCGACCGAGCCCGACCGAGTCTGACCGACGCCCGTTCCAGAGCAGCCGACACCACACCGCCCCACACCACATCGCACATCCCCGGGAGAACCGATGACCGTACGACTCGCCCAGCTGGCCGGCCGGGCACTGCGGCCCGTCCTGTTGCCGGTGCAGTTCGCCCTGCTGCTGTTCACGCTGCGGCTCGGCCGGCTGCGGGCCGCCCGGGCGCGTGGCGACCGCGGCGCGATCAGCATCGAACTCGCTCTCGCCATCATCGCGTTGGTGTTCGTCGCAGGCGCCGTCGCGACCGCGCTGTACCTGCTGAAGGACAAGGTCGTCCAGAAGGTGGAGCAGGACCCGAACCTGCCGGGCGGCGCGGCCGCGGGCGGCGCCACCAAGTGATGCGCCGTCCTCTCCGCCGCGGAGCCGACCGGGGGTCGATGAGCGTCAGTCTCGCCATCGTCTTCCCGGTCGTCCTGCTGCTCCTGCTACTCGTCGTCCAGGCCGCACTGTGGTGGTACGACCGGCAGGTCGCGCTCAGCGCCGCCCGCGAGGGCGTGGACGCCGGGCGGGTACAGGGGAACGCGACGGACGAGGTGAAGAACGATGCGGCGCGCCGGCAGGCCCGGGACTTCCTCGACCGGCAGGGCGCGCACGACTACACGGTGCGGACCGACGGCAGCACGCCCGAGACCATCCGGGTCACCGTGGAACTGACGCCGCCGCTGCTGATACCCGGGCTCTCGGCGCCCAGCGTCACGCAGTTCGCCGAGGCGCCGCGCGAGCGCTTCGTACCGCCGGTGGTGAAGCCGTGAGACCGGGGCTGCCCGGTGCGCGCCCGCCCGGTTCACGCCTGCGCCGGTGGCGCCCCCGGCGGCGGGACCGCGGCGGGGTCGCGATCGAGGCGGCGATCGTCGTGCCGCCCGTGGTCGGCCTGGTCCTGGTGGCCATCGCCGCCGGACGGGTGCAGACCACGGCCGGCAGCGTCGAGGCCGCCGCCCGCGCCGGCGCCCGGACCGCCTCGCTGCAGCGCAGCGTGGACGGGATGGACCAGCCGGCCAGGGACTCCGCCTTCGCGTCGCTGCGCCAGCAGGGTGTGTCCTGCCGGAACGGCGACGTCCACGTGGTCAAGGGTGAGCTGGACCTGCCGGGCGGCCCGGTCACGACCGTCAAGGTCACGGTGGTCTGCGACGTCGAACTGGCCGACCTGCTCGGTGGACCGTCCGGAGTGCCCGTGACGAAACACCTCGTCGGCGAGTTCACCTCGGTGGTGGACCGCTACCGGGGCACATGACGACGCGCGCCGCCGCCACGGCGAAAACGGGGGATTGGAGGCGGCCCCCGCGGGGGAGACGCAAGCGGAGAGCGCTCGGGGGATGACGCAACGGTACCGAGTGGCGCCCGGTGGGGCCGGTGGGGAGAACAGCGTGCGGATTGGGGGGAGGGGATGCGGGTGGTGAGCCGTCTGCGGCGACGGGCGCGGGCGCGCCGGTCCGACCGGGGCGCGGTGGCCCTCTTCGTCGCCATCTGCGCGGCCTACGTCGTCCTCGTCATCGCCCTGGTGATCGACGCGGGCGGCCGACTGCGGGTCGCCGAGCGCACCGACGCCTACGCCCAGGAGGCCGCGCGGGTCGGCGGACAGCAGCTCGACCAGGCCGCCGTGCTGCAGGGGGCGGGCTTCAAGGTCGAGGAGAAGTACGTCCGGGACGCCGCCGACGCCTACCTCGGCCTGTACGGCCTGAAGGCCGGCGGCATCGAGTTCTCCGGTGACGGCAAGGTCGTCACCGTCACCGTGCAGGCCGACTACCGGCCCGTCCTGCTGGGCGCCCTCGGGGAGCGGAAGGTAACGGGCAAGGGCAGTGCGACCCTCGTCCACGGAGTCGAGAAAGCGGAGACCGACTGATGGCCGCGCCACGTGCCAAGGACCAGGCCCGAACCGCCCAGGCCCGTACCGGCCGGGCCGGAGCCACGCATACCGGAGCCACGCACAGAGGCGGCGGGGGCACGCGACGGCCCGGCGCGCCGACGCCCCGACCGCCGCGCGGCGGCGGCCGCGGCGGCGCCCTGATCACCGCGCTCGCCGCGCTGGTCACCCTGCTCGTCCTGCTGGTCGGTGTCCCCGCGCTGCTGCTGTACGGCACCCACGCGGTCGCCGGGATGGGTGACGTCGCGCCGGGCGGCGTGGGCGAGGCGCTCACCAGCCCGGACGACGGACGGCTGTTCCTGTGGGCGCTGGTGGGGGTCGGCTGGCTCGCCTGGGGGTGCTTCGCGCTCTCCGTCCTGCTGGAGATCCCCGCCCAGCTGCGCGGCCGGATCGCCCGCCGGATCCCGGCCTTCGGCTGGAGCCAGCGGATCGCGGCCGGGCTGGTCGGCTCGGTGCTCGCCCTGCTGCCGGTGGCCGGCTCGGCCTTCGCGGCCGTGCCCGAACTGACCCACACCCCGGCCGTCCAGGCCCAGTTGACCCCGGGCGTGCAGCGCGCCGCCCTGCCCGCCGCGCAGTCCGCGCCCGCCCTGACACCCGCCGCCGAGCAGCAGCCCACGTACACCGTGCGGGACAGCCGGCCCGCCGACAGCCTGTGGTCCATCGCCGAGCGACAACTGGGCTCGGGCGAACGGTGGATGGAGATCGCCAAGCTCAACGACGGGCGGGTGATGGACGATTCGGGCATCCGCTTCGACGCCGACCGGCCGATCCAGCCCGGCTGGGAACTGCTGATGCCGGCGGACGCCAAGCCGGACGAGGCGAAGAGCCCGACGCCGGCACCCGCGCCCGCTCCGGCGCCCGCGCCCTTGGGCGACACGGCGCAGGGGACTCCGCAGGGAACCTCGCCCCAGGGGACCTCGCCGCAGGCCGGGACGGAGCCGGGCGCGGGCACGGGCGGGCAGCGGACCGTCACCGTGCAGGCCGGGGACAGCCTGTCGGCCATCGCCCAGCGGGAGCTGGGGGACGGGGAGGAGTGGCCGAAGCTGTTCGAGGCCAACAAGGGAGTGCAGGCACCGGACGGGGAGCAGCTGACCAACCCGGACGTGGTGGTGCCGGGGATGGTGCTCACGGTGCCGGGAGCGGCCGCCACGCCCGCGCCCGCTCCGGCCCCTGCTCCGGCTCCGGTGCCCGCGCCCGCTCCGGCCCCAGCGCCCGCTCCGGCCCCTGCACCGGCTCCCGCGCCGTCGCAGGGCGCGCCGCAGCCGGCGCCGGCGCCGACGCACGCGCCCACCCCGGCGCCCGCGCCCGCCGCGCACGCCGACCCGGCTACCAACGACGACTACACCGTCGCCCTCACGGCCTCCACCGTCGGCATCCTGCTTGCCGCCATCATGGTCGGCACCGTCGCCCACAAGCGCGGCACCCAGCAGCGCGCCCGCCGCCCCCGGCACCGCATCGCGATGCCCGCCGCCGAGGCCGCCGCCTTCGAGAACGAGCTGATGGCGCGGCAGGACCAGGCCGGGCTCGAACTGCTGGACCGCGCCCTGCGCACCCTGGCCCGCAACACCGTGCGCGGCGGCAAACGCCTGCCCGCCATCGTCGCCGCCCGGATCACCCCCGGCCACACCGTCGAGCTGCACCTGTCCGGACCGGCCACCCCGATCGCGCCGTTCCGCGCCGCGCACGCCGCCAACGTCTGGTGGTGCAGCGCCGAGTCCGGCGACATGCTCAGCGCCGCCCAGGCCCGCAAGACCGCCGCGCCGTACCCCGCGCTGGTCACCCTCGGTACCTCGCCCGACGGCTCGGTGGTCCTCGCCGACCTGGAGGCCGTCCGGTTGCTCCACCTCTCCGGCCACCCGGACGACGCCCGCGACGTGCTGCGCACCCTCGCCATCGAACTCGCCCACAGCCCGCTCGCCGACCGGCTCCACCTGCACCTGGTCGACCTCGCCGAGGAGGTGCCGATCAGCGGCCCGGCCGCCGAACGCGTGCACCGCCACACCACCCTGGAGGCCGCGCTCGCCGCCCTCGGCCCGCGCACCGCCAAGGCCCGCGCCACCCTGGTCGCCGCCGAGGCCGCCAGCCCGCGCGACGCCCGCAGCCGGGGCCAGGCCGACGAGTCGTGGATCCCCGAGATCGTGCTCTGCGCCCAGCAGCCCGGCGGCGGGATCCCCGCCGAGCTCGGCCGGCTGCTCGACGGCCGTCCGCGCACCTGCGTCGCCGTCATCACCCTCGCCCCCGAGCGCGGAACCGGCCCGGTCGCCCGCTGGACCCTCCCGACCACCGGCCAGGCCGCCATCCCCGGCCTGCACCTCACCGTCGAGCTGCAGCGGCTCAGCGCGCGGCAGTACGACCAGGTCGCCGAGCTGCTCCGGGCCGCCGACGACACCACCCAGCACCCCGCCCCGGCCTGGACCCTGGACGGGCCGGAGGACACCGACACCACCGAACTGCCCGCCGCCGTACCGGTACTGGTCGCCGTCGGGGCCTCCGGCGGTGCGGCGGAGAGCGGTGCGCCGGAGAGCGGTGCGGACACGGCCGCCGGCCCGCGGCTGCTCGCCCGGGTCATCGGCACCGGGGCCAGCCCGTTCGCGGGCACGGACCCGGTGACGCCCGCCCCGGCGCCGACTGGTCCGGCTTCGGTTCCGGCCGGTCCGGCGCGTTTCGCGGTCAACGGGCAGGGACGGCAGGCGGCGGGCGACGAGGCCACCCGGGACCTGCGGCGGCCGGGAGCGCCGGAGGCCGAGGAGCCGGAGGGGACCGCTGCCGGGGTCGGCGAGGAGGCGACTGGCGAGGTGGTTGCCGAGGCGGTGGACGCCCCGGCGGAGGCCGCTCCGACGGCCGTGCTCGCCGTCCAGCCGGTCGTGCCGCGTCCGGTCACCCCGGAGCCCGTCGAGGAGCCGCAGCCGACTGTCGAGGCGGGACCCGGAGCCGTAGCCGCAACCGCAACCGTTTCCGAAACCGAGGCCGAGGCCGAGGCGGTGGAGACCGAGGACGCCGAAGCCGGCGCCGCCGAGCCCGGGGTGGAGCCCGGTCCCGCCTCCGGATCCGCCTCCGGATCCGCCTCCGAGCCCGGCTCCGCTGCCGCCGCCGTCGCCCCCGTCGCCCGGACCGCACTCGGTCGCAGCGACAGCGACGACCTGCTCGCCATCCTCCGGTCCCCGGAGGCGCACGCCGCCCGCAACGCGCCCCGGATCCGGCTGCTCGGCCCGGTGGACGTCGCGGGCGTCCTCGGCACCGCCGAAACCGGCGCGCTGCCCCGGCTCACCGAGCTCGCCGTCTACCTCGCGCTGCGCCCCGGCTCCGACCACCACGCCCTCGACCACGACCTGCACCCCGGCGCCGCACACCTCGACCCGCACCCCACCGCGGCCGACGCCAAGAGCCCGCTGCCGGGCAAACTCGCCGACCTGTCCGCCTGGTTCGGCATCTCGCCCGAGGGCCGCGCCTTCCTGCCCACCGACACCACCGAGGGCTACTCGTTCACCCCGGCGGTCACCTGCGACTGGGACGAGTTCCGCAGCCTCTACCGGCGCGGCATGCGCAGCACCAGCGCCACCGCCGACGCCGCCCTGGCCCACGCGCTCGCCCTGGTCCGCGGCGCCCCGTTCGCCGAGGCCCCGCCCGCCTCGTACGGCTGGGCCGAGGCCGAGCGCCAGGACATGATCGCGGCGATCGTCGACACCGCCCATGAACTGGCCGCCCGCCGCCTGCAGTACGGCGACCACCGCAGCGCCGAGGCAGCCGTCTTCCGCGGCCTCGCGGTGGCCCCGGACGTCGAACTCCTGCACCGGGACCTGTTCTACGCCTACGCCTCGGCCGGCGCACGCGACCAGCTCCTGCGCGCCGTCAACCGGCTGGACGCCCTCAGCCGCCGCACCGGCCGCGACCTCGACTCCGACACCGTCACCCTGCTGCGGGACCTGCTCGCCGGGTCCTGAGGGGCTCCGTTGCGGGGAGGAACCGTCCTCGGCCGCGTGGCATCCGCCGGTGCCGGTGCCGGTGCCGGTGCCGGTGCCGGTGCCGGTGCCGGTGCCGCGCGGCCGGGGCACGCCGTCGGCAGCCGTGGAGCGGGGTGCGGAGGAGGATGAGCGCGGTGCTCGGGAGTCTGATCGCGGTCCTCGGCACCCTGCTGGGGGCCCTCAGCACCCACCTCTTCCAGCAGCGGGCCGCCGCGCGGACCGAGGCGAGGGCACGCGAGGAACTGCTGCGCCAGGAATGCCTGGCCGCGTACAGCGGGTTCGCCGCGGCCGTGACCGAGCTCAAGCGGGCGGTCGTCACCGTATGGCTGCGTCGGTCGGACCCGCTCGCCTGCGGACCGGCGCTCGCCGAGGCCGACCGGCTGGGCGCCCTGGCCGAGACGGCGCGGTTCCGGCTGCGACTGGTGTCCGGCCGTCCCGAGCCGCTCGCCGACGCCGCGTTCGCGTGCGTGGGGGCGTTGCCCGAGGCGGTCGACCCGGTCGAACTCAAGGACCGGGAAGCCGAGTTCGAGGCAGCGGTCGCAGCGTTCATCGCCGCCGCCGCGGAGCGCCTCGCGGTCGCGCCCCACCCGAGGCCGTAGCCGACCGGGCGGTTCGTGCTCGGACAGTGTGCTCGGATTTCGTGCGCGGATTTCGTGTACGGAGTTCTTGCTCAGACGGTGCGCAGCCAGGTCTCCAGAGCGGTGAAGTCCGCTGCGGTGAGGCCTCGTTGGGGGTTCACCCGGTGGAGGAATGCGCGGGCCGGGGAGTGGGCCGCGACCCAGCGGCGGTCCGCCTCGGTGATCTCGTCGTCCAGCCAGGCGAACGGGCGGTCGGCGGCCCGGGCCACCAGCGTGCGGGTCTTCCAGTGCACGCCGCGCGGCTCGTCCTGCTCCTCCAGCGGCCAGTCCACGACGGGCAGTTGCGGAAGACCCAGCCACGGTGCCAGGCAGTCGTTGGCGTCCTCCAGCCAGGTCGTCGCCCACACCAGGTCGCAGCCAAGGCTCAGCAGGCGCGGCCCCAGCGCAGGGTTGGCGCGGGTCACCAGGGGGTTCCCGCCCGGCGTCGCGCCGGAGCCCGACGGGCTGCGGTAGGTGGGGTAGCCGCCCGGGGGAGGGGAACCGAAGGGGATCAGCGGTCCGTCCACGTCGAGGAAGAGCAAAGGGCGGTCGGTACCGGTCATGGCGGCACGATAGCGGGCGCCACGGGCGGCCTGACGAGCCGATCGGCGACCCGGCCTGGATAGGGTGCGCCGGGATCTCGTAGGGTGGCGCGCACGGAGTGTGGTGGCAAGCACCACACAGGCAAGGGCATCAGACGCCGCGGGGCGGCGGGGCGGGGCGGTGACCAGGAGATGGCGGAGACGACAGCGGTTTCCGGAGGCCCCGACCCGGCAGCGGACTCGGGCCCCTGGGACGCCGTACCGCCACCCCCGCGCGTCCCGTCCGAGGAGCACCCGCCCGGGCCCGCCGCGCTCTACGAGCCGCCGCCAGCACCCCCGGCCGTACCGGCTCCGGTGCCCACTGCGGCGCCGGCTCCTGCTCCCGTCCCGGAGCCCGCTTCCGCGCCCGCTCCGGCTGCGCAGCAGCCCCTGCAGGTGCCCACGCCGCCGCTCGCCCCTCCGGCGGGTCCGCCTGCCGGTCCGCTTGCCGGTCCGCCTGTCGCGCCACCCGTTGCGCCGACCGGATGGACGCTCACCGGCCTGCCCGCCGCAGGTGCGGCGTCCTCGGCGACGCCGCCGCCGTTCCCGGTCGCGGGCGCCGGCGGAATGCCGGGTGGCATGCCGGGTGTGGCCGCCGGCGGGCTCGGTGGTCTCGGTGCCGCGCCGCGCGGACGGATCCTGGTGATCGAGGGCGGGTACGGCAACTCCGGCCGCCGCACCTGGGGCCGGGGCGGCCCGACCCAGGCACCGGTGCTCTCGGCGATGCTCGCCGCCGTCTCGCCGCAGGTCCTGCTCGCCGCCGACGCGGTGGACGCCGTCCACCTCCCGGGCGCCAGCGACCCGCACACCGTCCTCGCCCACCTGCGGGCCGCCTCCCGGCACCCCGGGCCGCTACTGGTGCACGTGGGCGGCCACGTGGTCGCCGACAAGCGCGGCGGCCAGCTGCAGCTGACCCTGCGCGACGCCAGGCAGGACGGCCTGCCCTGGCAGGCCATCGCCGCCGAGCTGAGCCACCGCCCGGCCGAGTGGCAGACCCTGGTCATCGCCGACCTGAGCGCCGACCAGAACGCCTGGCCGTACCTCCAGGGCACCGTCTCGCCGCTCAGCGAGGGCATCCCGCTGTGGGCCGTCGTCAGCCCGGACCCGGAGCAGATCGGCACCTTCACCCGCGCCCTGATCGAGGCACTGCACGGCGGCCGGCCCGGCGCGGGCGAGGTGATCGCGCCCGAGCAGCTGCGGCAACAGGTGTACT
The DNA here is from genome assembly GCF_055575755.1 of Kitasatospora sp. NPDC034035. Classification (NCBI taxonomy): domain Bacteria; kingdom Bacillati; phylum Actinomycetota; class Actinomycetes; order Kitasatosporales; family Streptomycetaceae; genus Kitasatospora; species Kitasatospora sp. NPDC034035. The sequence continues at coordinate 115,468 of NZ_JBVISA010000011.1, forward strand.
CGGTGCTGCGGCCGGACGTGGTCATCCTGGCCACGCACGCCCCGGACCGTCCGTTCTTCCGCAACACCGCCCGGCGCGGCGACGGCCCGGTGGCCGACCTGCCGCCGGTGACGGACGTGGTGCCGCTCACGGACGCGGTGCCCGCGTTCCCGCCGCCCGCGGCACCGCTGCTGCCGCGTCCGGCGCAGCCGCAGGACGACGTCGCCGCGTGGCCGGTACCGGCCCCTCCCGCCGCTCCGGTGGGCGTCGGCGGCCCGGTGAGCCTCGTCAAGCCGGGCGTGCCGCCCACCCCGCCCCGGCCGGCCCGCCCGGTCAGCCTGCTGAAGGCGGGCGAGTCCGTGGTGGCACCGGGCGTGACCCTGCGCAAGGCGACCCCGGCCGACACCGTGCCCGAGGACACCGTGCCCGAGGACACCGTGCCCGAGGAGATTGCGCCCGAGGACACCGTGCCCGAGGAGATTGCGCCCAAGGCCGGCGTCACGCTCCTCAAGGGCCGGCCGGAGGCACCCGACGCCGTGGTCGAGGCCGAACTCCCGCAGGTGGAGGACGCGGTGGCGGCCGCGGAGGCCCTGGCCTCGGAGACGGCCGAGGTTGCCGACGTCGCGGAGACGCCGGAGGGCGCCGAGGAGACGGCAGAGGAGGCCGAGGAGACGGCCGAGGCCGTGCAGGAACCCCGGGACGCCGTCCCGGCCGAGGCCGCGCCGACCGGCGAGGTCGCGGCCGACGAGGTCCCCGCCGACGCCGTGCCGCAGGACGAGGTGCCGACCGACGCTCCGCCCGCTCCGGGGGAGGCTCCCGCCGATGCCCCGGTCGATGCCCCGGTCGATGCCCCGGCCGAAGCCCCCGCTGATGCACCGGCGGCCGGCCGGCCCCGCGCGGACTACCGCGAGGTCATCGGACGGATCGTCCGCAGTGCCGACGCAGGGGACCATGCCGCCGCGACCGACCTGGCCTTCGCCCTCGAACTGGAGGCGATCGCCGAGCACGGCGCCGTCTCCGAGCCGGTCCTCCAGGTGCGCCAGGTACGGGCGCACGTGTGCCGACTCGCGGGCCGCCCGGCCGAGGCCGCGGACATCTACCGCGAGGTGGCCCTGACGCTGCTCCGCTCGCAGGGTCCGGAGCACCCGGAGACCCAGCAGGCGGCCACCAACGCCGAGGCCTGCTGGCGCTCGATCACCGACCGCGCGGAGGCCATCCGCATCGCCCCGGAGATCATCGAGCTGCGCGCCTATCTCCCGGGTCCCGAGGGCCGCAAGCTCCGCGCCGCCGAGCGCTACCTCGCCCAGCTGGCCGCCACCGGCTGACGGGTAACCGAAGACAGCTGACAGCGGCCAGCTGACAGAGAACAGCAAACAGAAAACAGCGGACAGCTGACAGATTTCGAAATCTGTCAGCTGTCCGCTGTCGTTTGTCAGCTGTGCGGCGGTCCGGCCGTTCAGCCGTTCAGCCGCTACCGGCCGACCGAGCCGCTACCCGATCACCGACCGGCGATCGCGTGCACGAACTTGGCGGCGTCGATGGTGCCCAGGCCGCTGGCGAGGTCGTAGCCCGCGGTGGCGTTGTTGCCGGTGACTCCGCCCCAGCCGTTGTCGCCGTCCTTCACGTCCACGATGCCGCTCCACTGGCTCGGGAGCAGGTTCAGGCCGTACAGGCGCCAGTTGAGCTGGCCCAGGCGGTGGCCGGCGAGCTGGTCGGCGAGCGCGACGACACCCGAGAAGATCGGGGTGGCCTCGCTGGTGCCGCCGGTGAGGTGCCAGCCGACCGCGGTCGGGTCGTAGGACTCGTAGGTCCAGGCCCCGCCGTCGACCGCCGCGCTCATGCTGATGTCGGGCGTGCCGCGGTGGTTGCCGGTGACGTTGGCGACGCCGGCCTGGTACCACGGGCGCTCGAAGATGCCGGAGACGCCGCCGCCGCCGGCGCCGTAGTTGTCGTGCCACACCTTGTCGGCCGCGGTGCGCTTGCCGGAGTCGTCGAGGGTGAGCTGGGTGCCGCCGATGGAGGTGACCAGCGGGTCCGAGGACGGCCAGGAGTTGACCTTGTACGGGTACAGGTCGGTGCCGTTCTCCTTCGCGTCGGTGGCGCCGTTGTCGCCGGAGGCGGCGAGCACCGTGACGTTGTGGTCGGCGGCGGCCTGGAACGCGTAGCGCAGGTCGGTCAGCGACTTGAAGTCGCCCTTGTCGTACCCCGGGAAGGTGTTCTCGGTGGCGCCGAAGCTCTGCGAGATGACGTCGCCGCGGCCCGACTTGATCAGGCTCTTCTCGGCGTCCATCATCTCGGGCAGGCCGGTGGTGCCCTCGGTCTCGGCGACGCCGGTCTCGACCAGGACGATGTGCGCGTCGGGGGCGACCGCGTGGGCGTACTCGACGTCCAGGGTGGTCTCGCCGGCCCAGCCGGTGTGGTCGGGGTTGGTGGGGTCGAAGACGGGGACGTTACCCCACTTGACCACCTCGACGTTGGTGTCCGGGATGCCCCACTGCTTGTCGAAGACCTCCAGGTCGTGCTGGATGGTCGGCGAGCCGAAGGAGTCGACGATGACGATCGTGCGGCCCTTGCCGGTGATCCCCTGGTCGTACAGCGGGCTCAGGTTGTAGGCGGCGCGGTACTGCAGCGGCGAGTAGCAGTGGATGCCGATCTGGCTGACGCACTGGGTGGTGGTCAGCGGGGCGGGGCGCGCCTGGGCGTTGTGGTGCCCGAAGGAGGCGGGGCGGACGTGGACGCCCGTCAGGTTGTGCGAGGGGGCGGCGGTCGCGGCGCCGGCGGCCGGGACGGCGACGGTGCCGGCGGTCAGAGCGGTGGCTCCGACGGCGAGCAGCGCCATGGCGCGGCGGAGGGGAGCGGGGCTGCCCATGGAACTCCTTGGGACGCAGGGCCCGACCGGGTCCGGTCGGGTCGGTTGGGCCATCCCATCGAGTGCCACATGATCATGCCATAGTCATTTGGTGGGGTCATGTGATCACTACCATGGTCATGCTCGGCCACGAGAAAAGGTAAAGGCCGTCCCAGGTGAAGGTAACCATGCACCTGGAACGGCCATCTGATGACACGTCAGTCATATTCAATGAATATCAAGCGTATCCACTGACCCCGCCCGGTTCAACCCCCGGACTACCGCGCCCCGCCGTTGACGTACAGGGTCTGCCCGCTGACGTACGAGGCGTCCTCGCTCGCCAGGAAGGCGACCACCGACGCGATCTCCTCCGGCTGCCCGACCCGGCGCAGCGGCGTACGGGCGGCGACCTCGGTCTGGTGGTCCTCGGCCGTGCTGCCGACCCGCTCGGCGGTGGCCGCGGTCATCGGGGTGGCGATGTAGCCCGGGGCGACGGCGTTGACGTTGATGTTGAACGGCCCGAGCTCGATGGCCAGGGTCGCGGTGAGGCCCTGGATGCCGGCCTTGGCGGCCGCGTAGTTCGCCTGGCCCCGGTTGCCGAGGGCGGAGCGCGAGCTGAGCGAGACGATCTTCCCGTACTTCTGCGCCACCATGTACTTCTGTGCGACGTGGCTGCAGTTGTACGCGCTGGTCAGGTTGACCGTCAGCACCGTGTCCCAGTCGGACTTGGGCATCTTGAAGAACAGGTTGTCCCGGGTGATCCCGGCGTTGTTCACCAGGATGTGCACCCCGCCGAGGTCGGCGGCGATCTGCGCGAACACCGCCTCGACGGCGTCGTAGTCGGCCACGTCGCAGCCGTACGCCCGGGCGGTGCCGCCCTTGGCGGTGATCTCGGCGACCGTCCCGGCCGCCCGCTCGGCGCTGAGGTCGACCACGGCGACCGCCGCGCCCTCCTCGGCCAGCAAACGGGCGGTGGCCGCCCCGATGCCCTGTGCCGCGCCGGTCACCACGGCGACCTTGCCCGCGAAACGCGTCATGTGAACTCCTTGGAAGAGTGTGTCGGCTGCCATCTGCTGTCTGTCCGCTGTCAGACGTTCTCGACCAGCACGGCCGTACCCTGCCCCACGCCCACGCACATGGTGGCCAGGCCGCGCCGGGCGCCGGTACGGCGCATCCGGTGCAGCAGGGTGGTGAGGATGCGGGCGCCGGAGCCGCCCAGGGGGTGGCCGAGGGCGATCGCCCCGCCGCTGGGGTTGACCAGCGCGTCGGCCTGCTCGGGGTCGAAGCCGATGCCGTCGGCGGAGGCCAGTGCCTGGGCGGCGAAGGCCTCGTTGAGCTCGGCGGTCTCCAGGTCCGCGAGCGACCAGCCGGCCCGCCCGAGCACCTTCGCCGTCGCCGGCACCGGGCCGATGCCCATGACGTCCGGGTGCACCCCGGCCGAGGCGCCGGCCACGTACCGGCCGAGAGGCTGCAGCCCGAGGTCGCGCAGGGCCTCCTCGCTGACCAGGACCAGTCCGGCCGCGCCGTCGTTCATCGGCGAGGCGTTCCCGGCCGTGACGGTACCTCCGGGCCGGAAGACCGGCTTGAGCCCGGCGAGCTTCGCCAGGCTGGTGTCCTCGCGGATGCTCTCGTCCTGGCTCACCGTCACCCCGTCCGGCCGTTCGACCGGGATCAGCTCGGCGTCGAAGTGCCCGTCCTTGCGGGCGGCGGCGGCCCGCTGGTGGCTGCGCAGTGCGAAGGCGTCCTGGCGCTCACGGGTGATGCCGTACCGGCCGGCCACCTCCTCGGCGGTCTCGCCCATGCTGAGCACGCCGTGCAGGTCGGCCATCCGGGGGTTGGTGAGCCGCCAGCCGAGCCGGGTGTCGTAGGTCTCCATCCGGTGCGGCAGCGCCTCGTCGGGGCGGGGCAGGACGAAGGGGGCGCGGGTCATCGACTCGCAGCCGCCGGCCAGCACCACGTCGGCCTCGCCGGAACCGATGGCCCGGGCGGCGAGGGTGACGGCTTCCAGGCCGGAGGCGCAGAGCCGGTTGACGGTGGCTCCGGGGACGGTCTCCGGCAGGCCGGCCAGCAGGACGGCCATCCGGGCGGCGTTGCGGTTGTCCTCGCCGGCCTGGTTGGCGGCGCCCCAGTAGACGTCGTCGATCCGGGCCGGGTCGAGGGCGGGTACGTCGGCGAGCAGGGCGCGCAGCACGGTGGCGGAGAGGTCGTCCGGGCGGACCGTGGCGAGCGCTCCGCGCAGCCGGCCGATGGGTGTGCGGCGGGCGGCGGCGAAGTAGACAGGACGCACGTCGTCGGGCTCCTTAGCGAAGAGGGTGGGTCAGAAGGCGTTGACGCCGGTGAGGGCGCGTCCGATGAGCAGTTGGTGGATCTGGCTGGTGCCCTCGTAGAGGGTCATCACCCGCGCGTCGCGCAGGTACTTGCCGACCGGGTACTCGTCGATGAATCCGTACCCGCCGAACACCTGGAGCGCGTTGTTGGCGGCCCGGACGGCGGCCTCGCTCGCGTAGAGCTTGGCGACGGAGGACTCGGTGGCGAACGGGAGGCCGCGCTCGATGTGGTCGGCGACCTTCCAGGTGAGCAGCCGGGCCGCCTCGACGTCCACGGCGATGCCGGCCAGCAGCTCCTGGACGAGCTGGTGCGAGGCGATCGTCCGGCCGAACTGTTCGCGCTCGCCCGCGTAGCGGACGGCGGCCTCCAGGCAGGCGCGGGCGATGCCGACGCAGCCGGCCGCGACCGACATCCGGCCCTTGGCCAGCGCGGCCATCGCGACCGTGAAGCCCTTGCCGACCTCGCCGAGCCGGGCGCTGTCCGGCACCCGGACGTTCTCGAAGGAGAGTCCGGCGGTGGCCTGGCCGCGCAGGCCCAGCTTGCCGTGGATCTCGGTGCGGGTGAAGCCGGGCAGATCGGTGGGGACCAGGAAGGCGGTGATGCCCCGGTGCCCCCGCTGCTCGGGCTCGCTGCCGCCGGTGCGGGCGAAGACCAGGGCGACGTCGGCCCAGGTGCCGTTGGTGATGAACGTCTTGGCGCCGCTGATCAGCCAGTCCGAGCCGTCCCGCACCGCGCGGGTGGTGAGGTTGGCGGCGTCCGAGCCGGTGCCGGGCTCGGTGAGCGCGAAGCAGGCGAGCGCCTCGCCCGAGGTGAGCCGGGGCAGCCAGTGCCGCTTCTGCTCCTCGGTGCCGAAGCCGTTGATCGACTTGCCGACCAGGCCGAGCGAGACCGAGACGATCCCGCGCACGGCCGAGTCACCGCGCCCGAGCTCCTCCAGGACCAGACAGTACGCGAGGTGGTCGCCGCCGCTGCCGCCGTACTCCTCGGGGATGGTCAGGCCGAGGAAGCCGACCTTCGCCAGTTTGCCGATGATCGCGCGGTCGACGGACTCGGCGCGATCCCACTCGGTGGCGTACGGCACGATCTCGCGGTCGGTGAAGGAGGCGGCGAGGTCCCGGACGGCGCTCTGCTGCTCGGACAACTCCAGGTTCACGGCGGCTCCCGAATCCCGTGTCCAGGGTCCGGGCGAGGTCCGGACCGATTAAACTAGCGCTGCAAGTTTTCTGGGGGGACTGTAGCCCCGCCCGGCCCGCGCTGGGAAGAGGCACCTGCCAGAATCGGTCCCCAGCACACCCGACCGGAGGAACCGGAGGCAGCCGCCGAGATGGCCCGTCCACGCACCCCGCTGCTCAGCCGCGAGCGCATCGTCGCCGCTGCCCTGCGGCTGATCGACGACGAGGGGCTGGACGCCCTCTCCACCCGCCGCCTCGCCACCGAGCTGTCGGTCAGCGGGCCCTCGCTCTACAACCACTTCGCCACCAAGGACGAGCTGCTGGACGCGGTGGTGGACAGCGTCATCGGCGAAGTCGACCTGTCGATGTTCGGGAGTGTCGGGACCACCGGAACCGTCGGGACTCCCTGGCCGCAGGCACTGCGCGACTGGGCCCGTTCCTACCGCGCCGCGCTGGCCGCCCACCCCAACATCGTCCCGGTCCTCGCCCAGGGCCCGGGGCGGCGGCCGAACGCGCTGCGCCTGGCCGACGCGGTCTTCGGTCACCTGGTCGAGACCGGGTGGCCACGCGGCCAGGCGACCAGGATCGGCGCGCTGATGCGCTACTTCGTCACCGGCTCCGCACTGGCCTCGTTCGCGGCCGGCTTCCCGGCGGACGCCGAGGTCTACGACGCGGCCGACTACCCGCACCTCGGCGAGGCGCACCGGCTGGCCGGACACCGGGGGGCGGTCGACGAGGGCGCCTTCGAGACCGGCTTGGAGGCCCTGCTGGACGGGCTCGCCCTGCGCTTCGAGCGGCTCCCGGCACGGCCCTGACCTCGCGGCGCCGGCATCGCTACCAGGGCTCGCGCGGGACGAAGGCCGGCCGCAGCGCCGGGTCCACCGGGTCGTAGTACCGGTGGTAGACCGGCGTCAGCCCGCCCGAGACCGGGGGCACGATCCAGCTCCAGTCCGCCGGGGTCGTCCGGCCGAGCCGCTTCTCCTGGGCGACGTGCTTGAGGAAACGTTCCGACTCGGTGTGGTGGTCGGCGATCGTCACCCCGGCCTCCTGGAAGGAGTGCAGCACGGCGATGTTGAGCTCGATCAGCGCGCGGTCGCGCCAGAGCGTGCGGTCGCTGGAGGTGTCCAGGCCCAGCCGTTCGGCGACGGTGCCGAGCATGTCGTAGCGGTCGGCGTCGGCGAGGTTGCGGGCGCCGATCTCGGTGCCCATGTACCAGCCGTTGAACGGCGCGGCCGGGTAGCGGACGCCGCCGATCTCCAGCGTCATGTCGCTGATCGCGGGCACCGCGTACCAGCGCAGCCCGAGGTCGGCGAACCAGCCGTACTCGGGGTGGCTCAGCGGCACCTCCAGCGTGGTGCCGTCCGGCAGTTCGTACCGTACGGGCCGCTCGCCCGGCCGCTCCTGGACCAGCAGTGGCAGCACCTCGAAGCGGTCCTCGGCGCACTTCCAGCCCAGGTCGCGGGCGCGGGCGGTGAGCGCGATGCCGGCCGGGTCGCCGACGACGGCCTCGCCGACCCGGTGGCCGGCGTAGCGGACCAGCTGCTGGTTGAGGATGCGGGCGGCCGGGCGGCCCGGGCGGTCGGGGGCGAACACCGAGACCACCGGGCGGATCCGGCCGCCGTTGCCCGCCAGCCGCAGGTGCTCGAAGCACTCGGCGGCGATGTCGTCGGCCGAGGTGAGGTGGCGCAGGTCCCGGACGACCAGGCTGCGCCAGTAGAGCCGGCCGATGCACCGGGCGGCGTTGCGCCAGGCGAGCTTGGCACCGTAGGCGAGTTCGGCGGAGGTGTGCCGGTAGCTGCCGGTGCGGTCGATCTCGTCGAGAACGGCGCGCAGCCGCGGCTGCGGGTCCCCGGAGGCGGGCTGTTCGTGGTGGAACTGCCGGATGAAGTCGGCGGCCTGGTCCGGGTCGGTGAACGGCGGCGGCGCGGGCACGGCCGCGGTCGCGGACGCGGTCAGGGGGTCCTGGAACGCCTGGCCCTGGTACGCCTGGTCCCGGAAGGCCTGGGCCTGGTACGCCGCCGGGTCTGGCCTGCCGACGTGGGCCTGCGGCTGCTGGTGCGCGTGGTCGTGGGCGTACGGGCAGCCGCCGGTCATGGTGGCGGCCGCGGTTCTGCGGGTGCGAAGCCGGTTGAAGATCAAGGACACATCCCTCCTGTCGCACAGGAGTACCGGAGGTGTCCGGTCCACCGCAGAGAGTGAACGATTCGGCCCCCGCACCCGCGCGGAGCGCGCTAGGGTGCGGGGGCCGAAGGTCAGACTGTCGGATCAGCCGATGTTCCGGCTGTCAGCCCATGTCCTCCAGTCGGACGCCCTTGGTCTCCTTCAGGTACTTCGCCACGAAGGGGACGGACAGCGCCGCGAAGGCGGCGTAGATCAGGTAGGTCGCCGACAGGTTCCACCGCGACATGGACGGGAACGAGACGGTGATCGCCCAGTTGGCGATCCACTGCGCGGAGGCGGCGACGGAGAGCGCGGCGGCGCGGATCCGGTTCGGGAACATCTCGCCGAGCATCACCCAGACGACCACGCCCCAGGACATCGCGAAGAACAGCACGAAGGCGTTGGCGGCGATCAGGGCGACGGTGCCCTGGAGGTCGGGCAGGGTGAGGTTGTCGCCGCTGCCGGTGGCCGAGGAGAACGCCCAGCCGGCCGTGCCGAGTGCGACCGCCATGCCGACCGAGCCGATCAGGGCGAGCGGCTTGCGGCCGATCCGGTCGACCAGCACGATCGCGATCACGGTGCCGAGGATGTTGATGACCGAGCCGATGAAGCTGATCATCAGCGAGTTGCTCTGGTCGATGCCGACCGACTGCCACAGGATCGACGAGTAGTAGAAGATCACGTTGATGCCGACCAGCTGCTGGAACACCGACAGGCCGATGCCGACCCAGACGATCGGCAGCAGGCCGAAGCGGCCGCCGAGCAGGTCGCGGAAGCGCGGGCGGTGGTCGGAGTCGATCAGCGTCCGGATCTCGGCGATCCGGGTGTCGGTGTCCACACCCTCGCCCTCGACCTGGGCGAGCACCTTGCGGGCGTCGGCCAGGCGGTCGGCCTGGATCAGGTAGCGCGGGGACTCGGGGATGACCGAGGAGAGCACGAAGTAGACCGCGGCGGGGACGACGCAGATGCCGAGCATCCACTGCCAGGCCTCCAGGCCGAGCAGTTGGCCGCGGGTGTCGCCGCCGGCGGCCTGCGCCAGCATCCAGTTGATCAGCTGGGATATCGCGATGCCGAGCACGATCGCGGCCTGCTGGAAAGAGGCCAGTCGGCCGCGGTACTTGGTCGGCGCGACCTCGGCGATGTAGGTCGGGGCGATCACCGAGGCGATGCCGATGGCCGCGCCGCCGAGGACGCGCCACAGGGCGAGGTCCCAGGCGGAGAAGGGCAGCATCGAGCCGACGGCGCTGACCGCGAACAGCAGCGCGCCCGCCTTCATGACCTTGATGCGGCCGTACCGGTCGGCGAACCGGCCGGCCAGTGCCGCGCCGATCGCCGAGCCCAGCAGGGCCGAGGAGACGATCAGGCCGGTCACGCCGTCGCCGACGCCGAACTTCGCCTGGATGCCGGAGACGGCGCCGTTGATCACGGAGCTGTCGTAGCCGAACAGGAACCCGCCGAGGGCCGCGGCGGCGGTGATGAAGACGACGAAGCCGAGGCGGCCGGGCGCGGGGTCCTCGACCGCCCCGGAGGGCTTCTGGGTGACGCTCACGATCTGACTCCTGGTACTCAACGCTGAGCTCGGTCGCCGAGATCGTAACCCTTATTCATTTAACTCTTGTAGGCCGGGGGCTCAATTTTCGCTTCGAGAATTCGTAAGGTGAACAAGCAAATTGAGCCACCGGGCCACCGGGCCACCGGGCCACCGCCGCGGGCCGGGCTCCGCCGCGGGCCGGGCTCCGCCTCGGGCCTGGCCGCCTGAGTTCGGGGCGGTGCCGCTCACGCCGGGGCGGAGAGCGAGAGCCCGAACCGGCCCTCCGGATCCGTCCACCAGTGGCTCAGTCGCAGTCCCGCCGCCGCCAGCTCTCCGGCCACTCGCTCGCGGCGGAACTTGGCCGACACCTCGGTGCGCAGCTCCTCGCCGCGGGCGAAGTGCACCGGCAGGTCCAGGGCCGGGATCTTCACGGTCTGCGAGCGCAGCGAGCGCAGCCGCATCTCGATCCACTCCTGTTCGGCGTCCCAGCGCGCGACGTGCTCGAAGGCGTCCGGGTCGAAGTCGGCGCCCAGCTCGCGGTTGAGCACGTTGAGCACGTTCCGGTTGAACTCGGCGGTCACCCCGGCGGAGTCGTCGTAGGCGGCGACCAGCACCGCCGGGTCCTTGACCAGGTCGGTGCCGAGTAGCAGGAAGTCGCCGGGGTCGAGGGCGGCACGCAGGCCGCGCAGGAAGGCGGCGCGCTCCTCGGGCAGCAGGTTGCCGAGGGTGCCGCCGAGGAAGGCGACCAGGCGCGGGCCGCCCTCGGGGGGCAGTCCGAGCCGAGCGGTGAAGTCGGCCAGCACGCCGTGCACGGCCAGGCCAGGGTACTCGCCGGCGAGCGCGGAGCCGGCGGTGGTCAGCGCGCTCTCGCTGACGTCCACCGGGACGTACGTCTCCAGGGTGTCGAGTGCGCGCAGCGCGTCCAGGAGGAGCCGGGTCTTCTCGGAGGAGCCGGAGCCCAGCTCGACCAGGGTGTGGGCCCGGGTGGCGGCGGCGATCTCGCCGGCCCGGGCGGTGAGGATGGCCCGCTCGGCGCGGGTCGGGTAGTACTCGGGCAGCCGGGTGATCTCCTCGAACAGCTCGCTGCCCCGCGCGTCGTAGAACCACTTCGGCGGCAGCCACTTGGGTTCCGAGGTCAGGCCGTGCTGCACGTCCTGGCGCAACGTGGTGCTGAAGTGGTCGGCGGGCAGCAGTCGGGTGAGCTCGAAGGTGTCCATGACAGGGTGGTTCCTCTGTTCAGAAGATGAAGGGAGGGTGGAGGGTCAGTAGTGACTGGGGAGCCGACGGACGGTGACGCCGTGGCCGCCGACCAGCAGCAGCGAGCCGTCCGGCACGGGCGTCCAGCCCGGTCCGTCGTCGTACGGCTCGGAGGCCACCACCGTCCCGAGGCCCGGCAGGGTCCGGTGGTGCAGGGTGTCGCCCCAGGTGGTCGCGGCGAGCGCGGTGCCGTCGGTGAGCAGCAGGTTGAGCCGCCCGGTGGTGTGCGCGGCGACGTCCGCGACGGTGCCCGCCAGGGCCTCGTCGAGCCCGGCGCCGGCCCGCAGCCGGTGCAGGGTCAGGGCCCACAGCAGGGCCGAGTCGGTGCGCGCCTCCAGCTCCAGCAGCTCGGCCGACGGGAGCAGCGCGGCCAGGGCGTCCAGCTTGCCCGGCCAGCCGGCCACCGCGCCGTTGTGGCTGAACAGCCAGCGCTCGGCGGCGAACGGCGCGGCCGCGCTCTCGCCCGCCGCGCAGCCCTCGGTGGCGGAGCGCACGGCGGCCAGCAGCGCGCGGGTGCGGACCACCCGGGCCAGGTCGGCGAAGGTCTCGTCGGCCCAGATCGGCCCGGTCCGGCGGTAGCGGGCGGGCACCTGGTCACCGTCCGCGTACCAGCCGAGGCCGAAGCCGTCCACGTTGACCGTGCCGAACCGCTGCGTCCGGGGCGCCCAGGACTGCCGGTACAGCCCGTACGGCGGGTGCACCAGCAGCTCCTGTGGAGCCACGGGCTCGCCCAGGTAGGCGATGTGGCGGCACATCAGTCGCGCTCCGCGTCGCGGGCGGTGCGGAACCCGGCGAAGATCTGCCGCCGGATCGGGTAGTCCCAGTTGCGGAACGTGCCCCGGCAGGCGACCGGCGCCACCGCGAAGCAGCCGCCGCGCAGCACCTTGTACTCGGGGCCGAAGAAGACCTCCGAGTACTCCCGGTACGGCCAGGCCCGGAAGCCCGGGTAGGGGTGGAGGTCGTCGGCCGTCCACTCCCACACGTCGCCGATCAACTGCCGTACGCCGTACGGGGACTGTCCCTCGGGGTAGGAGCCGGCCCCGGCCGGGCGCAGATGGCGCTGGCCCAGGTTGGCGTGCTCGGGGCCGGGGGTCCGGTCGCCCCAGGGGTAGCGGCGGGAGCGGCCGGTGACCGGGTCGTGCCGGGCCGCCTTCTCCCACTCCGCCTCGGTCGGCAGCCGCCGCCCGGCCCACCGGGCGTACGCGTCCGCCTCGTACCAGCTGACGTGCAGCACCGGCTCGTTCGGCTCGACGGGCTCGACTGCGCCGAAGCGGCGGCGCAGCCACTCGCCGCCCTGGCGCTGCCAGAACAGCGGGGCGGTCAGCCCGGCGCGCTGCCGGTGCGTCCAGCCCTCCGGCGTCCACCAGCGCGGGTCGTCGTATCCGCCCTCGGCGATGAAGCGCTGGTAGGCGGCGTTGGTGACCGGCGTGGTGTCCAGCAGGAAGGCCGGCAGGTCGACGGTGTGGGCCGGGCGCTCGTTGTCCAGCGCCCACGGCTCGGTGTCCGTTCCCATGGTGAACGGTCCTGCGGGGATGAGGACTTCGGCGGGCAGCGTGGCGGCGTCGACGGGTGCGGGCGGCGGTGGGGGAGCGGCCAGGGCCGGCGCGCCCCTGCGGAGCTGATGGGTGATCAGCATCGTCTCGTCGTGCTGCTGTTCGTGCTGCGCGATCATCCCGAACGCGAACCCGGCCTCCAGCAGCGGCGCGCCCTCCAGCGGGCTGGCGGCGAGCATGTCCAGCACCCGGCCGCGCACCTCATGGGCGTACGCGCGGGCCTCGGCGGGCGGCAGCAGCGGCAGGCTGGGGCGTTCGGCCCGGGGGTGCTGGAAGGCGTCGTACAGCCCGTCGATCTCCGGGTGCATCGGGTCCCGGCCGCCGACGTTGCGCAGCAGCCAGAGCTCCTCCTGGTTGCCGATGTGCGCGAGGTCCCAGACCAGCGGGGACATCAGCGGGGAGTGCTGGGCGGTGAGGTCGCCGTCCTCGACGCAGTCGGTCAGCGCGGCGGTCCGGGCGCGGGCGGCCGACAGCTCGGCGGCGATGGTCTCGCGCAGGTCCTCGATGCCGCGGGGTGCCTCGATGCCGCGTGCGGCCTCGGAACCGCGGTCTTCGATGCCGCGATCCTCGATCCCGGGTGCTGCGCCGACCTCCTGGGCGGGGGCTGCGGTCGGGCCGTTCGGTCGGACGTCGGTCATGGGGCGGCCTCCTCCGTGGGAGTGCGTCGGGTGCCGGAGCGCAGGGCGTCCAGCTGGTCGTCGGCCGGACAGCGGCCGCGCGCGGGGTAGCGCTCGGCGAACTCGGCGACGGCGGTGCGCAGCCGCCCGGCACCGGGCAGGCGGCCCAGTGCGGCGTCGGCGGCGGCGAAGCAGGTGAGGGCGGCGCGGCGCAGTTCGGGGTCGGCGACCGCCAGGGTGGCGGCGCGGCACCAGACGTCGTTGCGCGGCGGTCGCGGACCGTCCGCGCACGCGAGGGGCTCCAGCGCGGCCAGCGCGGCATCGGCGGCCACCGGGTCGTCCAGCAGCGCGGTGACCAGCGCGGTGACCACCGTCCAGCCGTCCCCGGGCTGGGCGTCGATCATCCGCAGCTCCAGGTGGCCGCGCGGGCGCACCGGCGGGAAGAGGGTGGTGCGGTGGTAGTCCAAGTCGGCGAGGGTGGGCGGTCGTTCGCCTCCGCCGCGGATCCACTCACGGAAGGTCAGCCCGGGCGGGACCGTCCACGGCAGTCCCTCAGGCCGTTGCATGCACAGCACTTCGGCGTCCAGTACGTACCGCGCCCAGGCCTCGCGCGGGTCGCCGTGGTCCGGCTCCGGGGCCAGCGTGCGGGTCGGGTCCATCCGGGACCAGACGGTCTGCCGGGTCGACCGGTGACCGGTCGGCCTGCCGTCCAGCAGCGGGGAGTTGGCGAAGGCGGCGACCAGCACCGGGCCCAGCCGGTGGACCAGCTGCCAGCGGCGCTCCACGGCGTGCGGGCCGTCCGCTTCGCCGGCGTCCAGGCACACCTGCACCGACGCGGTACCGGTCATCATGATCCGGCCCCAGGGCCCCGCGGAGTCGAAGAAGCGCTCCATCGCGAGGTAGCGGGGGTGGTCCAGCACCATCCGTCGGGGGCGGGCCAGCGGGTCCGTCCCGGTGCCGGTGAGTCGCAGGCCCTGTGCCGCGAAGGCGGCCCGCAGGGCGGTCAGATCGCGTCGGGTGTCGTCGACGCAGGCCAGGAGGCCGGTGGCGGGCGGGGAGCTGAGCTCGACCTGTCCGCCGGGTTCGAGCGTGAGGCGCGAACCGGAGGGGAGCGAGGTGCCGTCGGTGCCGCCGAGGGGCAGCGACTCCAGTGCGGCGTGGATCAGTTCCGGCCGGACGGGCCGGGTGGGACATCGATCGTCATGGACGAACCACTCGACCTCGACACCTACCAGTCGGGGCGGTCCGATCTTGAAACAGACACCCGACACGTGGCTGCGCGCCCCCGATTCGGTCAGCGGGGTCACCCCCGTCGGGGGCGGTGGTGCGCTCTGCCGGTCGGGCGGAGTGGTGTGGGATATGGGTATCACCGGACTCACCATCCTCGGGATCACGATTGCGGCCCGGTCTACTTTGCCCAGTCTGCTACGGAGCATGCGGGGGCGCTCCGCAAAAATCGCGTGAACGTTGGTTTCCGCAGGCCAGGGGCGTGGCGAACGGGTGATTGCGGGGTTTTGGGCGGCTTGTACGCGAGCGCGTACACGGGGTGCGTGACCCCGGCATGTGCCGGGGTCACCCGAGGTCGAGCCGCTCCAGCCGCGCCAGGACGGTGTCCAGCACCGGGCCCGACAGGGCGTAGTTCAACCGCAGCGCACCGTGGCCGCCGGAGCCGAACTCGGCGCCGTCGGAGGCCTCCAGGCCGCAGCGCTCCAACAGGGCCTGCCGGGCGGCCGTCGGCGGCAGGCCCAGGGCGGCGGCGTCCAGCCAGAGCAGGTAGGAGGCCTGCGGGGCCGAGCGGACGGCGGGCCCGAGCCGGTCGGTGAGCCGGGTGCGGGCGGCGGCGAGGTGGGCGAGCAGCGCGTCCAGCCACGGGCCGCCCTCGCACAGCGCCGCCCGCTGCACGGTCTGCTCCAGCAGGCCGCCCTCCCAGAGGCCGTAGCCGGCCAGTGCGTCGGCGAACCGGGTGCGCAGCCCAGGGTCCGGGACGAGGGCGAAACTGCTGGGGATGCCGGAGCAGTTGAAGGTCTTGCCGACGGAGTTGAGGGTGACGACGAGGTGCCGGTGCGCCGGGTCGACGGCGGTCACGGCGACGGGGTGGCCCCGGCCGGGGTGGGTGGGGTCTGGATGGGCGATGCCTGGGCGGGCGATATCCGGGTGGGCGATGTCCGGGTGGGTGAGGTCGCCGTGCACCTCGTCCGAGACCAGCAGCGCGCCCGCCTCTGCCGCCCGCTCGGCCAGGCCGCGCAGCTGGTCGGCGGGCCAGACCCGGCCGGAGGGGTTGTGCGGGCTGCTGAGCAGTACGGCGGTGGCGGGCCCGGGGAGCGGGCCGTCCGGGAGCCGGTAGCCGCCGGGGCCGAGGGGCAGGGGCAGCTCCCGGTACGCGACGCGCGCGGCGCCGCAGAGCTGGGCGAAGCCGCCCCACTCGGGGGTCGGGAAGAGGACGGGCGGCTGCGGCCGTCCGGGGTCCGGCCGGACGGCCTCCAGCAGCACGCGCAGGGCGGTGCGCGGGCCGCAGGGCAGCAGCAGGACCCAGTCCGGATCCACGTCGACGCCGTGCCGGGCGCGGTACCAGTCCGCCACCAGCGGCCGGCCCGCCGGGTCGCACACCGTGTAGCCGTACGCGCGGTGGCGGGCCCGCTGGCGCAGGGCCTCGGCGATGGCGGGCGGGCCGGGGAGGTCCATGTCGGCGAGGCCCATCGGGACCACCCCGGGGGCGCCGCCCGCGCGGGCCCACTTGCTGCTGCCGGTGCCGGTGCGGTCGAAGGGGGCGTCGAAGCCGAAGGCGAGGCGGCCGGCTGAGCCGATAGGGCCGGTGGGTGTGGCGGGTGTGGTGGGCGTAGGGGGCGTGGCGGTCATGGGCGGGCCTCCGGTGCGTCGGGACGCTCCGGCCACGCTAGTCCCGGCGGGGCCGTCTCGTCCCACGGTTCGGGCGCAGGGTGGGCGGATCACCGGACGGCCCGTAGGCTGCCCGGCGGCTCGCGGCGGTGAGGCACGGGGGTGCAGACGCGGGGACGCACGGGGAGAGGGGCAGCGAGGATGGCGGCGACGGTACGGGGGACGGTCGATGAGCAGACCGACCAAGGCGAGGAGGTCACGCTGTTCGTGGCACGGCGGGTGGAGCCGGGCTACGAGAAAGCCTTCGAGCGGTGGGCGGAGAACATCCTCGCCGCGGCCACGGAACACGCGGGCAACCTCGGCACCGGGCTGCTGCGTCCGTCCGGCCCGGACGAACCCTGGCACCTGCTGCTGCACTTCCGGGACGCCGAGGCGTTCCGTTCCTGGCAGACCTCCCCGGTGCGGGCAGCCTGCTTCGCCAAGGCGGACGGCCACCACCACGAGGTCCATCGCCACGAGATCCACGGGATGGAGGGCTGGTTCGCCACCACCCCGGGCGCCGCGCAGCGCCGACCGCCGGTGCGCTGGAAGATGGCGGTGGCCTCGACGATCGCCATCGCGCCGTTGGTCGTGGTCTCCGCGGTCGTGCTCGGGCCGCACCTGACGGGCCTGCCGGTGGCCGTCCGACCGCTGGTCACCGCGCCGCTGATCAGCTTGCTGATGACGTACGCGGCGCTGCCGGTGGTGACGCGGGCGCTGCGGCGGTGGCTGTTTCCGGGGGCGAAGGGGTGAGGGGCGGCGGGTGTCGGCGGGCGAGCGGGGGCGACGGGCGGACGGATGTCAGCTGACAGACGACAGACGACAGACGACAGGCGACAGCGAACAGATGACAGCTGACAGATTTCGAAATCTGTCAGCTGTCATCTGTTCGCTGAAAGTTGTCAGCCGTCATCCGTCACCCCCGCCCGCCGCCAGGTACGCCGCGAGCCCCCGCCGCCCCCGGCGCATCATCACTGCGTGGTTGGCCCGGAAAACCGGGTGGAGCGGAAGGGCGAGCCGGCGCAACAGCGCCGAGCCGGGCCGGGTGTCCTCCTCGAACAGCACCCGGCTGCCCGCGCCGCCCGAGCTGCCTGCGCGGCCCGCGCCGTCCCGGTCGGCCGCGCAACGCGCCCGTCCTGCGCCGTCCGCCGTCACCGTGAACCGGGACCACCCGGTGAGGTCGCCCCGCATGGTCGCCTCCAGCACCCCGGCGGCCGGGTCGCGCCGGCTCGCCTCCAGGCCGATCACCAGCCGGTACGGCAGCAGCGCGCGCACCACCACCTCCCCGGAAT
Source organism: Kitasatospora sp. NPDC034035 (assembly GCF_055575755.1). Taxonomy (NCBI): domain Bacteria; kingdom Bacillati; phylum Actinomycetota; class Actinomycetes; order Kitasatosporales; family Streptomycetaceae; genus Kitasatospora; species Kitasatospora sp. NPDC034035. Next base: position 133,079 of record NZ_JBVISA010000011.1, read on the forward strand.
CCTCGCCGGTCGGCCGGGCCTCGCGGATCTCCGGCCACCACAGCGGATAGCTCCGTACGTCCGCCAGCGCCGCGTACACGATGTCCGGCGGCGCCGCGAGCCGCCACATGCCCCGGAAGCGGTAGTGGTTGGGGTCCACGGGTCCACCCTAGCCTCGTGTCGCCCCCGCGTCCGCTACCCCGGCTCGGCCAGGGCGAAGGCCGTGTTGACCAGTGCCACGTGGCTGAACGCCTGTGGCGTGTTGCCGAGTTGGCGCCTGGAGCGCGGATCCCACTCCTCGGAGAGCAGTCCGAGGTCGTTGGCGAGTCCGACCACCCGCGCGAACAGTGTCCGCGCCTCGTCCCGGCGTCCCGTCGCGACAAGCGCGTCGGCGAGCCAGAACGAGCAGGCCAGGAAGGCTCCTTCGCCGCCCGGCAGCCCGTCGCCGTGGTACCCGGCCCGGTAACGGTGCACCAGTCCGCCGTGGCCGAGTTCGTCACGGACGGCGTCCACGGTGCGCACCACCCGGGGGTCGTCCGGCGGGAGGAAGCCGCTCTTGAGTACGAACAGGGTCGCCGCGTCCAGCCCCCGCCCGCCGTAGTGCTGGACGAACACGCCGCGCTGGCGGTCGTAGCCCTGTTCGCAGACGTCGGCGTGGATGTCGTCGCGCAGCGCCCGCCAGCGGTCGACCGGGGCGGGCAGTCCGGTGGCCTCGGCGAGCCGGACGGCACGGTCGGCGGCCACCCAGCACATGACCTTGGAGTGGACGAAGTGCCGCCGCCCGCCGCGTACTTCCCACAGCCCTTCGTCCGGCTCGCGCCAGTGCCGCTCCACGTGGTCCATCAGTGAGCGCAGCAGTGTCCAGACATGCCGCTCCATCGGGATTCCGGCCCGCAGCGCGAGGTTGAGGGTGTCCACCACCTCGCCGTAGACGTCGAGTTGGAGCTGGTCGACGGCGGCGTTGCCGAACCGGACCGGTCGCGAGCCCTCGTACCCGGGCAGCCAGTCGGCGGTGGTCTCGCCGAGCATCCGTTCCCCGGCGACCCCGTACACGGCCTGGACGTGCCTCGGCCCGCCGGCGATGGCCCGTAGCAGCCAGCGGCGCCAGGCGGCGGCCTCGTCGCGGAACCCGCCGCGCAGCAGGGCGGAGAGCGTCATCGAGGAGTCGCGCAGCCAGCAGAAGCGGTAGTCCCAGTTGCGCGCGCCGCCGATCACCTCCGGCAGGGAGGCGCTGGCCGCCGCGACGATCCCGCCGGTGGGGGCGTAGGCGAGCGCCTTGAGGGTGAGCAGTGAGCGCAGCACGGCCGAGCGCCACTCGCCCCGGTACTGGCAGCCGGCCGCCCAGCCCTGCCACTGGGCGACGGTGGCGACGAGCGCCTGTTCGGGGTCGGTGCGCGGGGCGGAGGCCAGGTGGGAGGGCTGCCAGGTGAGGACGAAGGGTACCCGGAGCCCGGTGGTGACGGTGAACTCCGAGGTGGTGACGCCGTCCAGTCCGTACGTGTGGACTCCTGCGGGCACCCGCAGCCAGGCGGAGTCGGGCCCGGCGACGGCGACCCGGTGGTGTCCGGTGCGCCGGACCCACGGGTCGATCCGGCCGTAGTTGAAGCGAAGCCGCAGCGACCCGCGCATCGGCACCGTGCCGTCGAGGCCCTCGACGATCCGGATCAGCTGCGGTTCGCGCCGGCCGCCCTGACCGCGCTGCGGCATGAAGTCGATGATCCGCACCCGCCCGCCGGCGGTCTGCCACTCGCTCTCCAGCACCAGGCTGTCGCCGCGGTAGCGGCGGGCGTGGCACTCGGCGGCGCCGGCCGGGGCGATCCGCCAGGCGCCGTGGCGCTGGTCGCCGAGGAGTCCGGCGAAGCAGCTGGGGGAGTCGAAGCGGGGCAGGCACAGCCAGTCGACCGATCCGTCCCGACCCACCAGGGCGGCGGTCTGCAGGTCGCCGATGAGGGCGTAGTCCTCGATGCCTCCGGCCATCACGCCCATTGTGGGACGCGCCGCCGCCGACCCGCGCGGCAGGAAGGCCGCCACGGGCACCCGCGCACCCGCATCCCCGCGCGACACGCCCACCCGACACGCCCGCCCGCCGGCCAGGAGCCGGGCACTCCGCTTGCACCCGTTCGGGGTGCGGAGGAGGATCTTCTGTGCTTGTAGTCTCATCTGTCACAGCGGTGTCCGTGCGGCACTGCCGCCCCATAACCGGAGTGAAGGAGTCACAGGCATGCGGCGACCGAGCTGGGTACCGGAGGGCACGGACCTGGACAAACCGAACGCCGCGCGGGTCTACGACTACTACCTCGGGGGCTCGCACAACTTCGAGGTCGACCGGGAGATGGCCCGCAAGGCGATGGCCCTGTGGCCGGAGCTGCCGCAGATCATGCGCTCCAACCGCGCCTTCCTGCGCCGCGCCGTGACCTTCCTCGCCGAGCGGGGCGTCACCCGATTCCTGGACATCGGCTCCGGCATCCCGACCTTCGGCGCGGTGCACGAGATCGCCCGCGCGATCCGCCCCGAGGCGAAGGTCGTCTACGTGGACCGCGACCCGGTCGCCGTCGCGCACAGCCGCCTGCTGATGGAGGACGACCCGGCCAGCCTCGTCGTCCAGGCCGACCTGCGCGACGTCGACGACCTGATGGGCCGCCCCGAGGTGACCGCGCTGCTGGCGGAGGGCGAGCCGGTGGCCGTGCTGCTGGTGGCCGTCGCCCACTTCGTCAGCGACGACGAGGACCCGTGGAAGCTGATCGGGGTGATCCGCGACGCCCTCCCGCCCGGCAGCGCGCTGGTGCTCTCGCACGCCTCCCTGGAGGGCCGCCCGGACCAGGCGGAGGACCACCAGAAGCTCTACAAGATGACGCCGACCCCGCTGACCATGCGCAACCACGAGCAGATCACCGCGATGTTCGCCGGCTTCGAGCTGGTCGAGCCGGGCGTGGTCTACCTGCCGCAGTGGCGCCCGGACCAGCCCGACACGGTCGGCGAGCACCCCGAGCGGATGACCGGGGTGGCGGGCGTGGGGTTCCGCCCTTGATCGGACGCGGCGCACGAGGCACCGACGGCCGCCCGCCCGGCGCGGCGGCCGCCGGGAGCGCCGCGCTGTCCGGCGCCGCCGGGAGCGCCGTGCTGCCCAGCGCCGCCGGGAGCGTCGTGCTGTCCGGCGCCGGCCGCGGCCCCGGGGTGCGCCGATGAACACCACTCCGGTTCGCGGCAGCGCCGAGCGGTTCCACGAGGACTGGGCCCGGCTGCTCTCGGCCGACCACGGCATCGCCGTCCACCCCGACCTGCTCAGCCGGCTGGTCGCGCGCACCGCCGCGCTGCTGCACCGCGCCCAGGAGGACGCGCCGTTCGAGCCGCGCCTGGCCGCGCAGGCCGGCGCCGAGCTGGTCGACGCGCACTTCACCGACCCGGTGCTGCTGGCCCGGGCCGTCGAGCTGCTCCAGGCGCAGCCGCTCGCCGACGCCCGCGGCCCCGCCCTGACCGGCTCCTTCGCGGCCGGCTGGGCCGCCGCGCTGCGTGAGCGCACGCTGCGTGAGCAGGAGGCGATCCGCACCGCCGCCGACACCGCCCGCAGGGAGGCCGAGCGGGCGCTGCGCGCTTCCGAGGCCCGGTTCCGGGCGCTGTTCGAGAGCGCGGCCATCGGCATCGGGATCGGCGACACGGACGGCAACATCCTGGCCGTCAACAAGGCCCTGCAAGAGCTGTTCGGCGCGAGCCCGGAGGACATGACCGGCCGCCGGGTCGGCGATCTCGTGCACCCGGAGGACACCCCGGGGGTCTGGGAGGCGTACGAGGAGCTGATCGGCGGCAAGCGGGACTACTTCCAGTTCGACAAGCCGTACTACCGGCAGGACGGCGAGGTGGTCTGGACGCACCTGACGGTCTCGCTGATCCGCGACGACGACGGCCGCCCGCAGTACCAGGTCGCGATGCTCGAGGACGTCACCGACCGCTACCGGCTGCAGGAGCGGCTGCGCCACCAGGCGACCCACGACCCGCTGACCGGCCTGCCCAACCGTGCGGCCTTCTTCGAGCGGCTGGAGAAGCTGTTCGAGGACCCGGAGCCGGGCGCCCGCTTCGGCCTCTGCTACGTCGACCTCGACGGCTTCAAGGTGGTCAACGACAGCCTCGGCCACGACATGGGCGACCAGCTGCTGTCCGCCGTCGCCGCCCGGTTGAAGGCGGCCCTCACCCCGCTCGGCCACCTGGTGGCCCGGCTCGGCGGGGACGAGTTCGTGGTGCTGCTGGAGAACTGCCGGGGCGAGCAGGAGGCGGTGGCCGCCGCGAAGACGGTGCTCAAGGCCCTGGCCGGGCCGGTGTTGATCGGCGATCACAAGCTGGCCGTGGGCGCGAGCGTGGGCGTGCTGGAGCGGCGGGTGTCCACGACCACCCCGGGCGCCGCGGTCCGGGCCGCCGACCTGACGCTCTACCGGGCCAAGGAGGCCGGCCGCGGCCGCTGGACGCTGTTCGACCCCAAGGAGAATGCCCGCGCGGTCAGCCGCTACGCGGTGTCGGTGCGGATGCCCGCCGCCCTCGACCGGGGCGAGTTCTTCGTCGACTACCAGCCGCTCTACCGGCTCGAGGACGGCCGACTGGCCGCCGCGGAGGCGCTGGTGCGCTGGCGTCACCCGCAACTCGGCGTCCTCGGCCCGGACGAGTTCGTGACCACGGCCGAGGAGACCGGGCTGATCATGCCGCTCGGCCGCTGGGTGCTGGAGCAGGCGTGCGGGCAGGCGGCGGACTGGATCAAGCGCTTCGGTGACGCCGCGCCGCAACTGAACGTCAACCTGGCCGTGCGTCAGGCGCGCAGCTCCGCGCTGGTCTCCGACCTCGCCCGGATCCTCGACGACACCGGTCTGGATCCGGCCCGGCTCCAGCTGGAGATCACCGAGTCGACGGTGGTCGGGCCCGAGGACGAGGCGCTGCGCACCCTGCACGGGCTGGTCGACCTCGGGGTGTCGCTGGCCGTGGACGACTTCGGCACCGGCTGGTCCAACCTCGCGTACCTGCGCGACCTGCCGGTCTCCGGGCTGAAGATCGCCGGGTCCTTCGTGGGCGACCTGCACGAACCGGGCAAGGACGAGTCCACCGGGTGGCGGATCGTCAGCGGTCTGGTGTCGATGGCCCACGCGCTCGGGCTGACCGTCACCGCCGAGGGCGTGGAGACCCGCAGGGACGCCGAGCGGCTGCGGACCATCGGCTGCGACTGGGCGCAGGGCTGGCACTTCGGGCGCCCGGTGCGGCCGGCCGAGATCGCCCGCCGGATCGCGGAGGAGCCGCATGGCCGTCCCGTCGAGGGGTGAGCTCCGCCGGAGGCGCTGCGAGGTGGGTCGCTGCGAGGTGAGGCGCTGCGGGTGCGGAGAAGGATGGTGACAAAGCGTTACCGCACGTCATGGGAAGTTACGGTAAAAATCGGACAAAGACCCCTTGACGTGACTGTCCGTACCGACAGACGATGAGGCCCTGGCATAGCCCGCACCCGTAGGTGCGGTAGTCCATCAGCCAGTTCGTACGACCGGCGCCCGAGGCGCCGGGAGGGCCCGGCGGTGCGCACCCCCCACACGGCCGCCACAGCGCCCTCAACGTTTCGGCAGCCCCTCGACGGGCTTCCCTCCGGGCTCGGCCCGCGCGTATCCGTCCGCGCCCGCCGCCCGTTCGTCACACCGCAAGGGCCGCGCCGTGCCCGGCGCCTGCCCCCGCCTCCCCCCGAGAGGCCGCTCACGATGAGCCCCACCCTGCCCCCCGATGCCGTCCGGTACCCCGACGTCGTCCGGTACCCCTATGCCGGACGGCCCCCCGACCTCAACGGGGACCGCCACCCGCGCCGCCGCGCCGAGGACCGCGTCACCGTGCACCGCCCGATGCGCCGGGCCGGCGACGGCGTCGCCACCACCCACACGGTCAGCCTGGTCGTCCCCGCCCAGAACGAGGCCCGCAACATCGCCTGGGTCTTCGAGCAGATCCCACGCTGCGTCGACGAGGTCATCCTGGTCGACGGCGCGTCCGACGACGCGACCGTCCCGATGGCCCGGCACTGCCTGCCGACCGTCCGCAGCGTCCAGCAGAGCGGCCCCGGCAAGGGCAACGCGCTGCGTACCGGGTTCGCCGCAGCCGCCGGCGAGTACATCGTCATGATGGACGCCGACGGCTCCATGTGGCCCGGCGAGATCCCCCACTACCTGCACTTCCTCGACCACGGCTTCGACTTCGTCAAGGGCTCGCGCTGCATCGCCGGCGGCGGTTCGCTGGACCTCACCAGGATCCGCTCGCTCGGCAACCGGGCCCTGCTCGCCGTCGTCAACCGCGTCTACGACGCGCGCCTCACCGACCTGTGCTACGGCTACTGCGCCTTCCGCCGTTCCTTCCTGGACGCGCTCGACCTGCGCTCCACCGGCTTCGAGATCGAGGCCGAGATGGTCGCGCACGCGTTGCGCTCCGGGCTGCGGATCGCCGAAGTGCCGAGCCTGGAGCTCCCCCGCCGCAGCGGCCGATCCCACCTGCACGCCGTCTCCGACGGCCGCCGGGTGCTGAGGACCCTGATTGCCGAGCGTCCCGGCGCCCGGCCCTCGGCGGCCGTCCCCGCAGGGGAGAACCGATGAGTGGCACCGACCGGCGCACCGCAGCAGCCTGCCCGCGCCCCGCCGCCCGCGACTCGCTCCGCACCCCCGTCCGTGTCGTCGAACTGGACCTGGACGAGCCCGGCGAGTTGCGCTCGCCCGGCGGTCTCGGGGCCGGCGACCCGGCCGGCCGCGTGCTGGCGTTGGTGCGGCTGCACGGACACCCGCTCGGCTTGGTCACGGCCACCGGAGCAGCGGGCGAGAGCGCCGCGCTGCGCCGGGCGCTGGTCGACGCCGCCCACCGGGAACTGCGTGTTCCCGCTCTGTCCACCGCGACACCCGCGGCGCGCCCCGGTCGGGTCGGGCGCGCCCGGGTGCCTGCGGGCCCGGTCACGGTCAGCGTGGTCGTCGCCACCCACAACCGGGTGGGTCTGCTGCGACTCTGCCTCGACTCCCTGCTGCGGAACGGCTATCCGCACTTCGAGGTCATCGTCGTGGACAACGCCCCCGCCGACGACGCCGCCGAACGGCTGATCCGTGACCGGTACCGGGGCCGGGTCCGCTACCTGCGCGAGCCGGTGGCGGGCCTGGCCCGGGCCCACAACACCGGGCTCGCCGCCGCCACCGGCGAGATCACCGCCTTCACCGACGACGACACCCTCGCCGACCCCGGCTGGATCGAGGCGCTCGCCCAGACCTTCGCCGAGGACGAGCGGATCGGCTGCGTCACCGGCCTGATCCTGCCCGCCGAGCTCGACACCCCCGCCCAGGTCGCGCTGGAGCACCAGGGCTGCTTCGCCAAGGGATTCGCTGCCCGCACCTGGACCCTCGCCGACCGGCACACCGACCCGCTCTTCCCGTTCGCCGCCGGCCGCTTCGGCTCCGGGGCCAACATGGCCTTCCGCACCGCGCGCCTGCGCGCCCTCGGTGGCTTCGACCCCGCCACCGGCACCGGCACCCCGGCCCGCGGCGGCGACGACCTGCTCGCCTTCTTCCGCATCCTGGTGGCCGGCCAGGCCCTCGCCTACGCGCCCGACGCCATCGTCTGGCACTGCCACCGGCGCACCATGGACGCGGTGCCCGCCCAGGCCTTCGGCTACGGAGCCGGCTTCGGCGCCTACCTCACGGCGGCCCTGCACCACGAACCCGCCATGCTGCCCGCCCTGCTGCGCCGCCTGCCCGGCGGCCTCCGCTACGCGGCCCACCGCGCCCGCACCCGGCCGGACCCCGGTGGTGCGGCGGGCCGCTGCCCGACCTGGCGCCTGGCCCGACTGGAGCTCCAGGGGCTGCTGTACGGTCCGGTCGGGTACGCGCGCAGCGTCCGCCGCGCCCGGGCCGGCGCACGGGTGACAGGGTGAGCCCGCCGTGTCCGCGCCCACCAAGCCCACCACGTCCGCGACGCCCGCGGCGCCCACCGTGACGCCCACCGTGACGTCCACCGCGGCGCCCACCGTGACGTACGCCACGGCGCCCGACCGGGGCAGCCGGCCCTGCTCCTGTCCGCTGCCGCTGCCCTGCGAGTGCTCGTACGCCACCCTGCTGCGGGCCCGGCTGCGGGCGGCCACCGCCGGTGAGCCGCTGCTGCGCAACGGCCATGTGCTGACCGCCAGTTCGATCGTCACCGCCGGCCTCGGCGCGGTCTTCTGGATGCTCGCCACCCGCTGGTACGGCGCGCAGTACGTCGGCCTCGGCTACGCCGTGCTCTCGGCGGCGACGCTGCTCTCCGAAGTGGGCCAGCTCAACCTCGCCGACGTCCTGGTCCGCTTCCTGCCCGCCGCCGGCCGGCGTACCCGCGGCCTGCTGATCCGCTGCTACCTGGTCGCCACGGCCGCCAACATCGTGGTCGGCGGCGTCTTCATCGGGCTGGTGCCCGTGATCGCCCCGGGCCTCGGCTTCCTGCGCAGCCCGGCGCCCGCCGTCGCCTTCGTCGCCATGACCGCGGGCTACACGCTCTTCGTCCTCCAGGACGGCGCGCTGACCGGCCTCCGCCGGCCCGGCTGGGTCCTCGGCGAGAACGCGCTGTTCGCGGCCGTCAAGATCGTGCTGCTGGCCGCTCTCGCGGGCTGGGCGCTGCACGTGGGGATCGTGCTCGCCTGGGCCGGGGCCCTGCTGGTCGCCCTCGCCGTCGCCAACCTGCTGCTGTTCCGCCGACTGCTCCCCGGGGTCACCGGCCGGGACGGCTCAGCCAGCCCAGCCAGCCCAGCCAGCCCAGGCGGCTCAGGCGGCCCGGACGGCCCGGACGGCCCGGACGGCCCGGACGGCCCGGCCGCGCCCCGGCTCGCCCGCTACGCGACCGCGGACTACGTCGGCGCCCTGCTGCGGCTGGCCGCCGCCACCGTCGTGCCGCTGTACGTGCTGAACACCCTCGGGCCGGAGCAGATCGCCTACTACTCGCTCCCCTGGGTGATCGCGTACACCTTCTACCTCGTGGCCCTCAACATGGGCAGCTCACTGATCGTCGAGGCCGCGCGGGCCCCCGGGCGGCTCGCCGAGCACGGACGCCGGGTGCTGCGGCACGCCGGCGCCCTGATCGCGGCCGGCGTGCTCGTCACCGTCGTGGCCGCGCCGTGGCTGCTGTCCTGGTTCGGCGACGAGTACGACGACCACGGCACCGCCGTGCTGCGCCTGCTGGCCCTGTCCGCCCTGCCGAACCTGCTGGTCAGCGTCGCCGTCGACACGGCCCGGGCCCGGCAGCGACTGGGCCTGATCATCGGCCTGCAAGGGGCCTACTGCGCTCTGGTCCTCGGCCTGACGGCCTGGCTGCTGCCGCGGTTCGGCCTCGTCGGCGTCGGCCTGGCCTGGCTGATCGCGGCCACCGTGCTCGCCGTCCCGCTGCTGTGCACCCTGCCGCGCTGGCTTCCGACCCCCGAACGGAGAGGGCCGTGAACACCCCGGGACTGTCCGTCATCGTCTGCGCCTACACCCTCGACCGCTGGGACGACCTGCGCGCCGCGATCGGCTCGCTGCACGCCCAGCACCGGCCCCCCGACGAGATCCTGCTGGTCTGCGACCACTGCCCGGAGCTCGCCCGCCGGGCCAGGGCGGCGTTCCCCGGTGTCCGCGTGCTGTCCAACCGCCACCGCAACGGCCTCTCCGGCGCCCGCAACACCGGCGTCGCCGCCGCCGGGTGCGAGGTCGTCGCCTTCCTCGACGACGACGCCGCCGCGGAGCCGGACTGGACCACCCACCTGCTCGCCCCCTACCGGGACCCGGACGTGTACGGGGTCGGCGGCCTCGTCGTGCCGCGCTGGGACGACGGCCGTCCGTCCTGGTTCCCGGCCGAGTTCGACTGGGTGGTCGGCTGCTCCTACCGCGGCCTGCCCGAGCACCGGACCACCGTGCGGAACTTCATCGGCGCCAACATGTCCTTCCGCCGCGCCGAGCTCCTCGCCGCCGGCGGCTTCCGCACGGACCTCGGACGCGTCGGCACCCGCCCGCTCGGCTGCGAGGAGACCGAACTGTGCCTGCGTCTGGCCGAACGGCACCCCCGGGCCCTCCTGCTCTACGAGCCCGCCGCCGCCGTCCGCCACCACGTCCCGGCGGGCCGGGCCACCTGGGCCTACTACCGTGCCCGCTGCTACGCCGAGGGCCGCTCCAAGGCCGTCGTGGCCCGGCACAGCGGCGCCCGGGCGGCGCTCGCGAGCGAGCGCCGCTACCTGGCCTCGACCGTCCCGGCCGCCCTGGCCCGCTGTCTGCGGCCCGCCGCCGCAGATCCGCGCGAACTCCTCGCCCTGGCCGGGGGCGTGGCGTTCACCGTGCTCGGTTACGGCGTCGGACGGCTCACCGCCGCGTGGTCCGCCCGGTCCTGGGCCCGCCCGGACGGAGAGGTGAGCCCGGCGGTCGCGGGGGGCGCGCCATGACCCCCGTGCCGGTACTGCTCTACCACTCCGTCTCCGACGACCCGCCCGACTGGATCGCCCGCTACACGGTGACCCCCCGGGTCTTCGCCGAGCAGCTCGACCGGCTGCTGGCCGGGGGACGCAGCGTCATCCCGCTGCGCCGGCTGGTCTCGGCGCTGCGCGGCGGACCCCCGCTTCCGGAGCGCTGCGCGGTGCTCACCTTCGACGACGGGTTCGCCGACTTCTACTGGACGGTCGCCCCGATGCTGAGCGAACGGGACCTGTCGGCCACCCTGTTCGTCACCACGGGGGCCGTGCACATCCCCGGACACCCGGGTCAGGGCAGCCGGCTGCCGCCGGCTCCGATGCTGACCTGGCGCCAGGTCGCCACCCTCGACGCCCTCGGCGTCGAGATCGGCGGCCACACCCGCACCCACCCCCAGCTGGACACGCAGCGCGGCCGGCAGGTCTGGGAGGAGGTCAGGGGCTGCAAGTGGGAGCTGGAGAACGCGGTGGGCCACCAGGTCACCGCGTTCGCCTACCCCCACGGCTATTCGAGCGTCCCGGTGCGCCGCAAGGTCCAGAAGGCCGGCTGGACGTCCGCCTGCGCGGTCGGCAACGCCTTCAGCTCGGAGGGGGACGAGCCGTTGCGGATCTCCCGGCTGATGGTCCGCGCGGACACCTCGGTCGAGGTCTTCCAGGGCTGGGTGGACGGCGGTGGCGCCCCGGTGGCGCCGTACCCGGAGCGGCTGCGGACCAGGGGGTGGCGGGCGTTCCGCCGTGGCCGGGCCGCGTTCGGCCGTCCGGTGGGCGGGCCGCCGTCGGCCTGAACGCGCGTGGTCCGCGACAGCGGCTCGGTCCTGCCGGATTCAGCGCTGTCGGATTCGGCGCTGCCGGGCTCGATGGTGTCGGATTCGGCGCTGCCGGATCAGTGCTGCCAGACCTGGACCCAGTCCACCGTCATCCGCGCCGAGGTGACGTCCTGCGGCGGTGAACTCGGGTACCCGACGGCCAGGTTGAGCAGCAGCTCCATCGGGACGTCCGGGACCTTGTCGGGATCCGTCACCTGGTAGCGCTGGACGCCGTCGACGTACCAGGTGAGCGAGTTGCTCTCCCAGTCGAGCGCGAACACGTGGTAGCCCGCCGGGAAGTTCTCCGGGCCGTACCGCTCCCACTGGTCCAGGTCCTCGCCGTTCGGCCCGGCGTGGTGCAGGGTCATCTGGACGTACTGGGTGGTCGAGATGAACTCCGCGACGTCGAGCTCCGGCGGGGTGGTGCGGGAGGCGGGGAGGAGCCAGAACGCCGGGAACATGCCGGCCTCGGGCGGGATGCGCACCGCGGCGGCGAAGTACCCGTGGGTGAAGGTGTGCCGCGGCTGCCCGTTCCAGGAGTCCCGGCCGGTGGAGACCATGCCCGAGGTCCACGGGTAGCTCTTGCCGTCGCTGCCCGTGGTGGGCGACCTGTTCGCGGTCAGAGCCAGGCTGCCGCCGCCCACCGTCACCTGCTGCGGGTGGTACCACTCCAGCTCGTGGTTGCCGGCGTTGGTGCAGCCGTCCTGGTTCCAGTCGTAGCAGGTGGTCCAGTTGGCGGGGTCGAGCCGATCGCCGTCGAAGGCGTCGTTGAAGACCAGGTGCCAGGAGCCGGGCGCCACCGGGGCCGCCGGACCCGCGCCGGGGCCGGCCGATCCGCCGCCGCCGCTGTCCGTGGTCGGCGGCGCCGTGGTGGTGCCGCCGGTGCACGCCGCGACCAGGAGCAGACCCGCCACGGCGGCCCCGCCCGCCCCCCGCCGCCTGCGCCGGTGCTTCGTGCTCCGGCCGTTCGTGGTCGGGTCTTTCGTGGCCGGGTCTTTCGAGGCCGGGTCCTTTGAGGCCGGGTCCGTGGAGGTCGGGTCCTTGGCGTCCGGCGCGCTCCGCTTCCGGGCCCGCGCGCCGCGCCCCGGGGGCCGACCGCCGTGCGGCAGGCACAGCGGCAGCGCCAACAGCGTGGTGGCGCCGGCCGTCGCGGCCAGGGCCCAGCCGCTGATGAACCCGCCGGTCAGGTAGAAGGCCATGGTGATCACCGTGTCGATGGCCAGGCTCAGCGCCACCGTCAGCACCCAGGCCTCCAGCCTCCCCATCGGCGCGCCGCTCGCGGCCAGCCGCGGTCGGGCCGAGCGCACCGCCGCCAGCCCCGGGCAGCAGAGCAGGAACACACTGCTCACCGCCACCCGCACGGGGTTGGCGTCGGCCAGCGTGTAGACGGCGAGGGCCACCCAGCCGGAGAGGGCCAGCGCCCAGCCGATCCGGGCGTCGTTCACGGACGGGTTGCCGTTCATGGGCCGCCTCCTGGCTGGACGTGGACGGAGGCCTGCCCGGGGGGCTGGACGGGCGGCGGGGCGGGCGATCGGGCGGGGGGCCGGCCGAGGCCGGGGGCCTGGGTGGGCAGCGGGTTGGGGACGAACCGGTAGACCACGGCGTCGGCGTTGCCGTAGACGAGCTCGAAGCCGGGGGTCCGGGCGAGCACGTCGGTCAGTCGGTCCACCGTGTCGGCGGGCAGCAGGCCGGTCAGCGAGCACTCGGCGGCCTGGGCCCGGCTCAGGACCACGTACGCGGGCACACCCGGATGGGTGAAGCTGACCGCGGCCTCCAGTCCGCCCAGCGGATCCTCCGTCAACAGCTCCCTGGTCTGCCCCGTCGTCTCGACCAGCCGCACCTCGGGGTGGTCCTCGTAGTGGTTGTAGATCCCCGGCACGGCCCCGGTCACGGACACCACCACCGAGTACGGCGGCGCGGCCGCGAACAACTGCTTCGTCGCGGCGACCTCACGGTCGGTGAACCAGTTCATCCGCTCCTTGCTGTCGTAGCCGAAGAACAGGCCGCCCAGCAGGGCCAGCAACAGGACCAGCGAACAGGCCGACCGCAGCCGCGGCCGAGGCGTGGGCCGCAGGACGAGCGCGGCGAGCAGGAACGCGCAGGCGGGCAGCGCGAACAGGTAGGCGCGGAAGAGCATCTCGCCGCCGTAGCTGTTGGCCGCCAACAGCGGCAGCGGGGCCAGCGCGAGGTACGGCAGCGGGGTACGCCGGACCCAGGGGCGGCGGACGAAGCAGATCACCGCCAGCAGGACCACCGCCGCCGACAGCCCCCGGTCGATCCAGCCGACCATCAGCTGGTCCGGCGAGACCACCCCGAGGTTGGCGAACCCGGAGGTGACGTTGGAGTCCGGGGTGGTGAGCGCCCGGGCGAACTGGCCGAGGTTGGCCGACAGGTACGGGCGGGCCACCGTGGCGTCCCACACCACCGTCATCGCCACCGCGGCCAGCAGCGGCGGCAGGACCACCCGCCGGTTGCCGCGCGGCACCGCCAGCGCGGCCAGCGAGCTGATCAGCATCAGCGGGGTGAGCTGGTGCGAGCAGATGATCGCGGCCTCCAGCACCAGGACCATCGGCAGCCGGACCGGCCCCCATCCGCCGGCCTGGACGCCGCGGTCCGCCGCCCCGGGCGCCGCGGACCGGTGCGACCCGCCGGGCGGGCCCGGGCCGGGCGTGCGGGGGACGGGCCGGTCGGGCAGCCGGTGGACCACCGAGGCGATCACCGCGAGGTACAGCACCAGCGCGAACGCCTGCGGGGAGAAGTAGTCCTGGCCGACCCAGGAACAGGAGAAGTAGACCCAGACCGCCCCCCAGACCAGCGTTCGGTCGGAGCTGATCGCCCGGTAGAGCAGCAGCAGCGGGGCCAGCAGCAGCGCGTTGAATAGCGGTGGGCCCCAGCTCGCGTACCCGAGCGCCGAGTGCAGGCCGGTGGCCCGCAGCAGCAGGCCGTTGACGATGAAGAACCCGGGCCACTGGTTGTACGGGTCCAGCAGGCCGGCGTGCGGGACGGGGCCACCGTGGCGGAGCATCGCGTCGATCACCGCGACGTGCTTCCAGGCCCAGGGGTACCGCAGGTTGGCGTAGAGCAGGGTGGGCGTGGCGTGGATGACCGCGATCAGGCCCAGGACGTAGGAGACGAGCCACCAGGAACCGAGGCTGCGGTCCCGCAAGGCGAGCACGAAGCCCGCGGTCAGCAGGCCCGCCGCGACCCAGTAGAGGACGGGCAGCACCTGCAGCAGGCCGAGGTCGCCCATCCGGGCCAGGTCGACGTTGCGCAGCGACACCAGCCAGATGACCAGGGAGACCGGCAGCAGTACGCGGGGCGCCAGGGTGGGCAGGCGGGCGTACCACCGGGGGCGGCTTCCCGCCGACCCGGTGGGCGGGCGCGGTCTCGGCGCCGACAGCGGCGTCACGGCCGGGTTGCCGGCCATGTGGCGGCCTCCTTCAGGAGCGGGGTCACGTTGCGGGCCACCCACCAGTGGCTGCGTGCGTAGCGGGGGGACTTGGTGACGTTCGAGACGATGTGCCACAGCCAGGTCAGCAGCGGCAGCACGGCGCCGTCCGGCGATCCGGCCGGGCCGCCCCGGCGCAGGTCCACCAGGTCGGCGCGGGTGCCGGCGATCAGGGCGAGGTCCGGGCCGGGCAGCGCCCCGCGGCGCACCACCTCGCGGACGGTGCTTCCGAGTTGGCGGCCCTCGCGGCGGCAGATCAGCGCGAGCACGAAGGTGTAGGCGTCGATGGCGCAGGGGCCGTCCGGCCGGGCCCCGCCCCAGTCGATCACACCGGTGACCCGGCCGCCCCGCTCGTCGAGCAGGACGTTGCCCGCGTGGAAGTCGGCGTGCGTCCAGGCGACGGTGGTATCGGTGCCGGCCAGGCCGGCACGCAGCCGGGCGCGGACGCCGGCCAGTCCGGCGGTCCCGGTTCCGGTCCGGCACCAGGGGATGCCGGTGCCGAGCACGTCCAGCGGATCGTCCACCCAGGCCGCCAGCCGCTCGGTGGCGGTCTCGGTTCGTCCGGTGGCCCGGTGCAGTCCGGCAATGGCCGTGAGCGCGCGCTCGGCGACCTCGCCGTCCAGGCCGGGGTCCTCCCGCAGCAGCCGGTCGGCGGTGGTCCCGGGCAGCCAGCTCTCGGTGATCAGCGGCAGGGGTCCGGTCAGTTCCCGGCGGACCGGGACCGGGACGAGGGCGCGCCAGGCGCCGAGCCGGTCGTCGGCGGCCAGCGTCTCCAGCACCCGCCACTCGTGGTCGAGCGAGGCGACCGCGTGGCTGTTCCGGGCGTGCTTGACCGCCAGCCGGGCCCGGCCGGGGGTGTCGCGGGTGGTGCCGCCCGGCATGCTGCCCGTGGTGTCGCCCGGCGTGTTGCCCGTGGTGTCGCCCGGCGGGTCGAGGGAGAGCACCAGGACGTCGGCCAGTCCGGGGGCCCCGGGCCGCAGCGTGCAGCCGTCGTCCAGACCCAGCCGGCGGGCGATCCGGCGGGCTTTCCACCCGTCGGTGACGCGGTATACCGGCCGGGGGCGGCGCAGCGGCAGCAGGGCCCGGGGGGAGGGCGGCAGCGGGTCGTACCGGCGGGCGGCGGCCAGCAGGGACCGGACCCGCGACCTGGGCGGCTCGGGGGCGCGGTCCAGCCGCTGCACCGCGCGGCTCATCTGGTCGGGCCCCGGCGAGTCGGCGCGGCCGCAGCGCTGTGCGCGGCCCGGACGGCACGGACGGTGCGGACGCTACGGGCGGCCGGTGAGGTCTCTGAGGTCTCTGAGGTCTGTGCGGCCTGTGATGCCCGCGCGGCCGGTGCGCTGCGGGCGGCTTGTGCGGCCCGGACGGCGAGGCGGGCGAGGCGCAGCGGCGCCCCGGCCCGGCCGGCCTCCGGTACGGCCAGGAGGGCGAGCAGTGCGCGGGCGTCGGCGGGCGGGCGCGGCGCCCGGCAGAGCCGGCAGGCGCCCGGCCGGTGCCCGAGCAGACCGCCCACCGCGTCGGCGAGCCCGGCCTGGTAGGCGTGCCGGGCCACCGGAACACCCGAGGCCCGGACCGCCGACTCCGCGTTGGCCGGAGCGGTGCCGCGTCGGGCCCAGCCGAGCAGGCCCACGTCGGCGACGCCGTCCCCGACCGCCAGCGCGGGCGGGCCGCCGTCCCCGAGCCGGGCCAGCAGGGCGCGCGTTCCGGCCAGCTTCCCGGCGCCGCGCGGGACGAAGTCGGTCTGGGCCTGGCCCGGCACGGTTTCGAAGAGCTCGCCGAACGGCGCCTCGCCGAGGAGGGCGGCGACGACCTCCGGAGCCAGTGCGTGCCGTCGGCCGTTCTCCGGCGCGCGGACGGAGGCGCGCACGCACCAGCGGGCGAGCGGGTCGGTGACGGCGGGCGGGTCCAGGGCGCCCAGCCGGCCGCGCAGCCCGCCGTCACCGATCCGGCGGCGCCCGTCGTCGAGTAGGACCTCGGTGGTGCCGGCCGCCGCGTCGACCAGGACCGCCCCGTACTCGGCGACCCCGCCGGGCAGCCGGTAGGCGGCGCAGCGGTCCGCGACCTCGGGGGCGGAGCGCCCGGTGGCGATCACCGTGCGGTAGCCGTGGGCGCGCAGCGCGCGGAGCGCCAGCATGCCCGCGGGGGCGGACGCGGGGAAGCCGAGGACGTCGGACTCCAGGACACCGTCCAGGTCGAGGACGCAGCACGGACCCCGGGGCTCGGCGTCCAGATCCGCGAGGTAGAGGCCGGCGAGGAACCGCTGCACCGCGCGGGCCTGGGCCCGCCGGGCATCGGCCCGGGTCCGTTCGGAGGGCGGCCGACCGTCCTGGACGGCGGCGTGCCGGGCCTGGACCAGCCGCAGCAGGCACCACCGGGCGGCGGACACATCCTCCCCGGTGAGCCGGCGGTACTCGATGAGCAGCTCGGTGTCGTCGTCCGGCGCCGACCGGGCCTGCGCGTCGTCCGGACCGGTTGCGCCGGCGAGGTGACAGGCGGCGAGGTCGTAGGCGGCGTCGTAGCTGGCGAGGTTGAGGTGGCCGAAGGCCCCGTCGGCGTAGGCGGTCTTCCACCAGCCGCCGGCGCCGTCGGGCATCCAGCGATGGCGCGCGGTGAGGCCGTCGGTCACACAGGGGCGGCCGGAGGCCAGCAGGGTGCGGGTCAGCGGGTCCAGCAGGACCGGGCGCAGCACGGTGTGCAGCCGTCCGAAGACGGGCGCGAGCTGGCGGGCGGAGGCTTCCCAGACCGGGTCGCGCCCGGCCAGCCACAGGCTCCGGTCGGCGGGTACAGCGAGCACCCGCTGCCGGGCGGCCACGTACCGGGCGACCTCCGCGGACGGGACGCTCCGCCCGTCCGCCGGTTCGTGCGCTGGTGCGTCCGCCGGGGCGTCCGCCGGTCCGTTCTCCGGTCGGGGGCGGACCAGCACGCCGTCGGCGAAGCCGAGCGGTTCCGGGACCAGCCCGGCGAGCGCCCCGGCCACCGCCGGCGCGTACGCCCCGAAGTAGCCGACGCCGGTCCACTCGGCGAGCAGCGGCAGGCTCCGGACGCCGCCGCCCGGCTCGGCCACGCGGGCCGAGCACGGCACGGACAGGTGGCCGTGGCGGGAGAGGGGCCCCGGGGCGCCGACCGTCAGGTCCAGCAGCCGCTGCCCGGGCGGCAGCAGCCGGGCCAGCAGCGGGGCCAGGGCCTCGGGGGCGAGCAGCGTCCGGACGTGCCAGTCACGGCCCGGCAGCGTCACGCACGGCAGACCGCGCAGGGCCGGCGGCAGTTCGCCGGCGTCGTCGAAGGTCGCGAGGACCGGGACGGCCGCCGCGGCCTCGAAGCCGCGGCGGACCGCCGATGCGGCGAGGCCCGCCAGGGAGCCGCCGGTCACCGGCGGGTCGTCGACGAGCAGGACCAGGCCGGCCCTGCGCCGGAGGTCGCGCACCAGCGCCGTCCGCCCCGGCACCAGCGCCGAGCCCGGACGGGTGGTGCCGACCGTCACCGACCGGTGGCCGAGCCGTCGCAGTTCCGCCGCGAGCAGGGGTGCGAGGTAGCTGCCCGAGGTGCGCACGCCCAGGACCAGCACCGGGCGGTTCCGGTCCGGGTGGCGGGCGGTGACCAGCCGGGCCAGTGCGGCGCAGTCCTGCGGGTGCTGGTCGAAGCTGCGGAAGCAGGCGGGCGGGCGCTGCACCGCCCCGGCGAGCAGCCGGCGGGCCCCGGGCAGCCGGGCCAGCCCGGCCACCGCGGCGGCCAGTTCGGCGTGCGGGTCCCCAGCCGCCGGGCCCGGGTGGAGCGCCCGCAGGGCGAGGCGGTCGCGCAGTGCGGCCATTCCGTCGCACCAGGCACGCAGGCCGCGCGCCGGCGGGGCGGCCAGCCACAGCCCGGTCGCCGCCCGCAGCCCGCCCCGGGCCGCCCCGACCGCGCCGGGCCGGCCGCTCTTCGCCAGGTGCTCCACCAGCCGACGGGGCCGCCACGCGGTGCCCTCCAGCACGTCCTCGACCACTTGGACCAGTCCGGCGCTCACCAGGAAGGCGTCCGGCCACTGTCCATCCGCGGCGCACCCGAGCAGGCGGTCGGTCAGTTCCGGCACCGTGAGGTGCAGGTCCACCGGTGCTCGCGCTCCGTCGCCCGCCGCGGTCTGCGCATCGTTCATTCGTGGACTCCCGTGAGCTCCCGAGGGAGGAGACAGCGCCCCCGGGGCCGTGCAGTCGCTATTCCTTCCCACTCTAGGCATCCGGCGCCCCGGCTGCCCCCTGGGTCATCCGGAGACGTTGCCGCTCCCGCTCCGGGCGGCCAGGCTGGATGGTGTGACCACTGTGGGCAGCCGGAGCCCCGGGCGCCGCCGCCGTACGGGCGGGGCGGCCGGAGCGGCGGTGGCCGTCTTCGTCCTGCTGGTGACGGGGTGCGTGGCCCCGGGCGGCTCCGCCGGCTCCGCGCCCTCCGCGATGTCCGTGCCCTCGGCGACGTCCGGGCCCTCCACGACGTCCGTGCCCGGCGCGGCCGCAGTGCCGCGCCCCGACCACGTCGTGGTGGTGGTCGAGGAGAACCGGTCGTACTCCGACGTCATCGGAAGGACGGCCGAGGCGCCGTTCATCAACCAGCTCGCCGGGCAGGGCGCGAGCTTCACCGGCTCGTTCGCCGTGACGCACCCGAGCCAGCCCAACTACCTGGCCCTCTTCTCCGGTTCGGTGCAGGGCGTCACCGACGACTCCTGCCCGAAGACCTTCTCCGCGGCCAACCTCGGCTCCGCGCTGCTCACCGCGGGCCTCACCTTCGCCGGGTACTCCGAAGGCCTGCCGAGCGCCGGCTACACCGGCTGCGACAGCGGCGGGTACGCCCGCAGGCACAATCCGTGGGTGGACTTCGCCGCCCTGCCGTCCGAGGTCAACCTGCCGTTCTCCGCCTTCCCGCACGACTACGCCGCGCTGCCCACCCTGTCGTTCGTCGTGCCGGACCTCACCCACGACATGCACGACGGCTCCGTCCAGCAGGGCGACACCTGGCTGCGGGACAACCTGGCCGGCTACGCCGACTGGGCCCGCACCCACAACAGCCTGCTGGTGGTCACGTGGGACGAGGACGACAACGACCAGGGCAACCGGATCCCGACCGTCGTCGTCGGCGCGCAGGTCAGGCCCGGGAGCTACGACGAGCGGATCGACCACTACCGGCTGCTGCGCACCCTGGAGGACGCCTACGGCCTGCCGCCCACCGGCGCCGCCGCGGACGCCGCGCCGATCGGGGACATCTGGTCGCGGGGCGGATAACGGCTTGGCCACGGGGCCGGGCGAAAGCGGTCGAACTCGGCAACCATCCCCGTGCGCCTGCGACATGATGACGAGTCAAGGTTGGGCCGGCTGGAGGGGGAACGACAGGATGGCCGACGGCGCGCCGACGGAAGCGGGACCACGCACACGGGTGGACCGGCGGCCCTGGGGCCGCCGTGAGGACGCCCCGACACCCGGCCCGCCCTCGCGGCTCAGGCGGTTCCGGGCCGGCCCGGACGCGCCGACCGCGGTCCCGACGCCGCGCGACGCCGTCCCGGGGACCGTCACCCGCCGCCCCGCGCCCGCACGCGGCGGCCACTTCGGCGGGGCCTTCCCCGCGGCCCTGCTGGACCGGTACGAGCCGTACAAGGTCGCCGGCTCGGGCTCCGAGGGCACCGTCTGGCACGTCCGGCGGCTGGACGGCGGCGGGGACGCCGCGGTGAAGGTCACCCGGGCCGGCCAGGCCATGGACACCGAACTGCTGGAGCACCTGCGCGACGAGGCCTACCGGCGGCACGCGCCGCAGATCATCGACTACGGCCGGGTCGAGCACGCCGGGACGGGCTGCGACTGGGTGGCGATGGAGTACCTCCCGGTCACCCTCGCCGACCGCATCGCCGCCCTGAGCGAGCAGCGCCGGCACGCCGACCCGCGCGAAACCGAGGACATCGTCCGCGAACTCGTCGCCATGCTCGACTTCTGGCAGCGGCGGATCGAACGCAACCCGGTGGACTTCAAGCCCTCCAACATCCTGGTGCGGCCCGGCGCCGGCCCCGGGGAGTTCGTGATCGCGGACTTCGGCGGCGTCGCCCGGCTCACCGCCAGCCGCAGCTTCTCGTCCGAGATGCAGGTGACCATCGCCTACATGGCCCCCGAACAGCTGGCCGGCGCCAACCACCCGGCCGGGCCGTGGTGGGGCCTGGGCAACGTGCTGTACGAGCTGTTCACCGGCCGGCCGCACTACCTGGACGCGGACGGCTACCTGGTGAGCGACGAGGTGCTGCAGTACGACCTGGTCTTCGGCGAGGGGGTCAACCTCTCCGCCGTCGCCGATCCGCGCCGACTGCTGCTGCTCCAGGGCCTGTTGACCAGGAACCCCGCCCACCGCTGGCGGGCCCAGCAGGTCACCGGCTGGCTGGCGGGCGGCAACCCGGCCGTGGTGCGTCCCCAGGCGCCCGCCGGGGGCGCCGCGGGCGGCTACGTCCACCGGCCGGTCACCTTCCTCGGCGACCCGTACCACGCCCCGTCCGTGCTGGCCTGGAGCATGCTGAACCGCTCCGGCGAGGCGGCCGAGTGGCTGGTCGACGGCGGTGCGCAGCAGCTGCTGGTCTGGTTGCGCGACGAGGTCCGGGACACCCTCTTCGACCTGCACTACCTCCGCGCGGTCGACAGCGCCCGGGGCGCCCGGCGGACCGGCGCGGCCGCCCTCGCAGTCCTCGCCTTCGGCGCCGCCTTCGCGCCCTCCGCCACCCCGGTCTACCGCGAGCGCCCGATCGACTCGGCCGGCCTCACCCGGGTCGCCGCCGGGCCGGACGCCGTCGCCTTCGTCGACGAGCTGCTCGCCGCCTCCGTGCCGGCCATCGCCGCCCGCTACGACTGCGACCACCCGGAGTGTCAGGGCGAGCACTGCGGGCGGCTGCTCGCGCTCGCCCGCGTTCCGGAGGTCGTGCTCGAGACGGACCGGGCCGCCCGGGAACTCGGCGGCGGCCGCCGCACCGGGGACGGGCTGAGCGCCGACGAGCGGGCCGAGGCGTACCGGCTGGCCGTCTGGCTGACCGTCCAGCACGAGGAGCACCCGCGGCTGCTGGGCCGGCTCTCCCCGCTGCCCGCGGCGCTGCACCGGCTGCCGCTGTCCTGGCGGGTGTCGGCCGTGATGGCCGTGGTCGCGGCGGTCGTGGCAGATATGACGCTGGCCGGCTGGGCCGCCGTGTCCGCCGCCGCACGCCAGGAGCCGGCGGCCGGGGTGCGCCGCCGCTGGTCCGCGCTGCGCCGCCGCGCGGTGCGGGCCGACCCCGGGACGGTCGCCGGCTGCGCGACCCTGGTCGCCGCCGAGGCGCTGCGGGCCAGGCGCGCCACCGCCGGGCAGGGCGGCCCGGCCGGGCAGACGGGCGGCGCCGCACCGTTGGCCGGGCGGCTCCGGGCCTGGCTGGCACCCCGGGCCCGGATCTGGTGGGCGAACGCGCGGACCGCGCTGCCACGCCAGACGGCCGCGGCCCTGCTGCTGCTCGTCGCCCTCGCGCTGCTGCTCTGGGCCGGCTCGCTCGCGCGGATCAGCGTGGATGCCGGGAACCAGCTGAAGATCCTGCCGAACGGCCTCCTCGGCGACCGGCTGCGCACCGCCGGCGACCAGGCGGCCCGGTGGGTGACCCCGCAGCTGGGTGCGGCCCTGGCCGCCGCCGTCATCCTGGTCGCGTTCCCCGCCAGGGTCGGCCGGGGGACGCTGGCGCTGGCCGCGGCCGGGGCAGGGGCGATCGGCTACCTGCGGCTGGGGCCGCCGATGACGGTGCTCAAACCGCCGCCGGCCGTGGCCGACCGGGTGGTCACGTTCGAGGGCGGCATGGGCAGCTGGTCCGGGGTGGTGGCCGCCGTCGGCATCGTCGTGGCCCTGGTGCTGGCCGAGCGCGCCGCCCGGCTGATGCGGACGGCCCGGACCGCCCGGGAGCGGACCGCCGAACAGTGGCGGCGCCTCGCCCGTCGCTCCAGGCCCGCCGGCGGAACCACCCGGGCCGGTACGGGCGGGCCCGGATCCGCCGAGGGGGACTGGGAGCCGGCCGGCGCCGGCGTCCGCGAACGCGCCCGGTTCGCGCTCGGCAGCACCTTCGTCCTGGTCGTCCTGCTCTGGGCGACCGTCGAGGTGCGACTGGCCGCCACCGGGCACCACCCCACGCCGGAGTCCTGGGGCACCGGCCGGGTCGGGGCCGCGTACCAGGCCGGGTTCACCGTCCTGCTGGCCGCCCTGTCGGCCGCCGCCACGCTGGCCCGGCCCGTGGCCGCCCGTCGGCTCTTCGCGCTCTGGCTGCTCGGCACGCTGCTGCTCGGCGCCGTGCCCCCGCCGCTCGGCCCGCTGGAGGCGCTGCGCATCCCCATGGCCGAGCCGCTGTACGGCGGCATCGCGGACCTGTGGGGCCACAGCGCCTTCTGGGCCGCCCTCCTGATCGCCCTGCCGCTCGCCTGCCTCGGCATCCGGCGCACCGTCCTGCGGGCCGGCCGCGGAGGCGGGAGCCGCTGAGGCGCCGGCCGCTGGGGCGCCGGTCGCTGGGGCAGGGGGCCCTCGTGAGGTGCGGGGCCCTCGTGAGGTGCGGGGCTTTCCGCGGGGCGGGGCCCTCCGGGGGCCGGGTCGTGACGCCCGCGCGGCGGGGCGGGCAGCCACCAGGAGCGGCGCCAGAGCAGTACGGCCGCCACGAGGGTCTGGCCGATCAGCCAGGCCGCGCCGGCGCCGGTGATGCCGAGCACCGGCAGCAGCAATTCGGTCAGCGCCAGCACCACGAGCGAGAGCCCGGCGAGCACGCCGACCACGACGCCCATCCGGCGCCGGGCCCGCGACAGCGCGACGACCGTGGTGTTGAGCAGGTTCGGCAGCGCGGAGAGGGCGAGCAGCCACAGGACGACCGTGCCGTGGCGGGCGTACCCGGCGCCGAACAGGCGCAGCACCCACGGCGAGACGGCGATCAGCAGCACGACCGCCGCCACGAGCACCCGGCCGGAGTGCCGGAGCACCCGCCGGTAGTCGTCGAGCCGGGTGATGTCCCGGGCGGACTCCACGACCAGCGAGTAGCCCATGTTGGAGCTGAAGCAGTACAGCGCGAACGGCACCATCCAGGCCAGTGAGAAGTACGCGCTGTCGGCGGCGCCGAGGCGGTTGAGCACGATCACGGGGGGCAGGTTGACCGCCGCCAGCCAGCACATCGCACCCACGTAGTCCGCGGAGATGTAGCCGAAGGTCGGCCTCGAGGTGTCCGCGCCGGCCGTGGGCGCGGCCCGTTCGTGCCGGGGCAGGGCGCGGCCGAAGATGAAGGCGCTCGTCACGACGAGCGCGAGCGCGATGCCGACCATCCAGGAGAGGAGGATCCCGTTCTGCGCACCGACGGCGGCGAACACGACCAGCAGCCCGATCTTCTCGATCGAGAAGAGCCCGTTCTCCAGGGCCACCCAGTCCGCTCGCCGAAGGCCGGTGAGGACGCCGTCCTGGAGGTTGAAGATCGCGTAGCCGGCGGTCGCCACGACGAAGCAGAGGCCCAGCCCCCAGGTGCGCAGGAACCCGAGCCCGGGTGAGAGCACCGGGATCAGCAGCACCAGCCCGGCGGCGAAGACCAGGGTGACCAGCGAGGCCGCGAGATAGGCCAGCCCCACCAGCCGCCCGGTGCGCGGCCCGGCGGAGGGCACGAAACGGACCATGGCGTTGGCAAGGTTCAGCTGCCCCACCCCGCCGAGGAACATCATCGCGGAGACCGCGGCGTAGTTGCGGCCCACGGTGGCCGGGCTGTACCAGTGGGCGCCGAGTGCCCAGTACAGGGCGCCGAAGAGCGAGGTCAACAGCGAACTGAGGGTGAGCAGATGGGCGTTGCGCAGTAACGGGTCGTAGCGCCCGGCGGAGGTGAGGACCGCCCTGCCCCGCGATCGCAGCGATCGGACGACGGCGGCCGACGCGCGGGCTCCGTTGCTCACCACCAGCAGCTCCCGTCCTCGGCCTCCCGGGCTCGGACGCGGCCCGGAGCCGGTATGGGCCAGCCCGCCCATTTTATGACCCGCCACCCGGTCGGCGCCCGGCCGCGGCGGGGGAGTGCGCCGGGATGGGGGAGCGCGCCGGGGTCGGGCGGGGGTCCGCGGGCGCACCTAGCCTGGAAAGCGGGGGCCGGCGGACTCACCGGAGAGGAGCGACCGTGCCATGCCCAGGACGCCTTCCGCCGGTGTCGAGGTGACCAGTCCGGCACCGCGCGAGCTGTGGTGGGAACTGATCGAGCGCGATGACGGAGCGCTGGTGACGCAGACACCGACCTGGCTCGACTGCCTCTGCGACGCCCGGCCGTTGGCGGACGCGAGTCGGCTGTACCGGTTCGACGGCGGGCGGCAGGTCCTCGTCCCGCTGGTTCGCCGCCGCGGCTGGGCCACCCGCCTGCTGGCGGAGGAGTCCTGGCCCGGGTGGGGTGTCGGCGGCGCCGTCGTGCCGGACGGACCACCCGACCCGCGGGAGGCCCGGCTCGTCTTCGAGGATCTCGCGGACCGCCCCGCACTGCGGGTCGCCGTACGGTTCGACCCCCGGTCCGCCGCGGTCTGGAACGCGACCGTCCCGGACGCCTTCGCGGCCTTCGACCGCACCACCTACCTCCTCGACCTGGCGGGCGGCTTCGAGGAGGTGTGGGCCCACAGCTTCCGCCCTCAGGTGCGCCGCGGCGTGCGGCAGGCCGAACGCGCGGAGGTACAGGTCGAGGTGGGCCGGGGCGGGCGGTTGGTGCCGCAGTTCCGGCGTCTCCACCAGGAGTCGGTCGCCCGCTGGGCCGAACAGCAGCACGAGCCGCTGGCCCTGGCCCGCTGGCGCCATCGGCGGGAGGAACCGCCGCGCCTCCTGGAAGCGGTCGCGGAGCGCTTCGGCGCCTCCTGCGCGATCTGGCTGGCCAGCTGCGGCGGGGAGCCGGCCGCCGCGATCGTGGTGCTGCGGCACGGCACCCACACCAAGTACTGGCGTGGGGCGATGGACCGGCGCCTGGCGCATCCGGTCCACGCCAACCACCTCCTGCACCGGCTCGCCGTCGAGGACGCGTGCGCGGCCGGGAGCCTCGTCTACGACATGGGCGACGCCCGGCCCGACTCCTCGCTGGCCGCGTTCAAGCAGAGCTTCGGCGCACGGCCGGTGTCCTCCCCGGCCTACTACCGCGAGCGCCTGCCGCTGACGGCAGCGGACCGCCGACTGCGCGGCGTGGTGAAACGGGCCATCGGGTTCCGCGACGCCTGACGGCCGGACCGCTGCCGGCCGGCTTCGCCTTCGGGCGGGATGCTCGGGCGACCGGCCGTACTCGGGCGGGATGCTCGGGCGACCGGCCGTTCTCGGGCAGGGTGTTCAGCCGACCAGTCGGGAGAGCTCGATCGAGTGCCCCGTCCGCTCCACCTTCGCCGTCAGGTACCGGACGTTGCTCGCCGACAGGTGTACGCCCGTCGGCACCCGGCGCCGCACGATGATCCCGAGGTCGGCCAACTGCGCCGCCTTGTCCGGGTTGTTGCTCAGCAGGTCGATGCCGCCTGTCCCGTCTGCCGCGCCCGTCGCGTCCGTGACGCCGAGCGCGGTGAGCATCTGGGCGGCGGCGGTGTAGTCCCGGCCGTCCTCGGGCAGGCCGAGCGCGGTGTTGGCGTCGTACGTGTCCAACCCGGAGTCCTGCAGGGCGTACGCGTCGAGCTTGTTGTAGAGCCCGATGCCCCGGCCCTCCTGGCGCAGGTAGAGCAGGTACCCGCCGGCCTCGCTGATCCGCTCCACCGCCTCGCGCAGCTGCGGCCCGCAGTCGCAGCGGTCCGAGCCGAAGACGTCCCCGGTCAGGCACTCGGAGTGCAGTCGCACCAGCGGCGTCCCGCCTTCGGGGACCGTGCCGAGGGCGAGTGTGAGGTGCTCGGCGCCGTCGGCGAGGCCGTGGAAGGTGAAGACCTCCGCCTCGGCGCGGTAGCCGTCGGGGAAGGTCAGCGGGATGCGCACGCGCGAACGCACCGTGGTGGGGCCGGGCAGCGGCATGGAACGGGCCTCCGTCGATCAGGGGTGGACCGGGCTGGATCGGATGTCGACCGTACTCGGTAGTTCCAATTTGAACAACTGGATACCGACGGTGCCCGCCGCGATCACGAGGCGCAGAACACCCGCCCCGCCCCGTCTGTTCCCGCGACCGTTCCCCGCCGGCTTCCACCATGTGGATGGCGCGTGGACGAGGGGGTGGACACTGCGAGACTTCCCCCGTTTCCTGGGCACGGGAACGCCCGCGCACGACCACCGACAACGACGGAAGGTCCTGATCAGATGCCCATGAGCCGCCCCGCCTCCACCCCCGACACCGCGATCCGGCCGCGCTTCGACGCCGAACAGCGGGCGGTCGAGGCCCTTTACGCGGACGTGGTCCGCCGCAACAAGGGCGAGACGGAGTTCCACCAGGCCGTCCACGAGGTGCTGGAGACCCTGGCCCCGGTGCTCGCCCACCGGCCCGAACTCCTCGACGCCCGGATCATCGAGCGGATCTGCGAGCCCGAGCGGCAGCTGATGTTCCGGGTGCCGTGGACGGACGACTCCGGCGACATCCACGTCAACCGCGGCTTCCGGGTGGAGTTCAGCAGCGCCCTCGGCCCGTACAAGGGCGGGCTGCGCTTCCACCCCTCGGTCAACCTCGGCATCGTCAAGTTCCTCGGCTTCGAGCAGATCTTCAAGAACGCGCTCACCGGGCTGTCGATCGGCGGCGGCAAGGGTGGCGCCGACTTCGACCCCAAGGGCCGCTCGGACGCCGAGATCATGAGGTTCTGTCAGTCCTTCATGACCGAGCTCCACCGCCACCTCGGTGAGCACACCGACGTGCCGGCCGGAGACATCGGCGTCGGCGGCCGCGAGATCGGCTACCTCTTCGGCCAGTACAAGCGGATCACCAACCGCTACGAGTCCGGCGTGCTCACCGGCAAGGGCCTCGGCTGGGGCGGCGCGCAGGTCAGGACCGAGGCCACCGGCTACGGCTGCGTGCTGTTCACCGCCGAGATGCTGCACAGCCGCGGCGAGAGCCTGGACGGACGCCGGGTGGTCGTCTCCGGCTCCGGCAACGTCGCGCTCTACGCGATCGAGAAGGCGCAGCAGCTCGGCGCGACGGTGCTGACCGCCTCCGACTCCTCCGGCTACGTGGTGGACGAGAAGGGCATCGACCTCGATCTGCTCAAGGAGGTCAAGGAGGTCCGGCGCGGCCGGGTGTCCGAGTACGCCGAACTGCGCGGCAGCCACGTCCGGTTCGTCGAGGGACCAAGTGTGTGGAGCGTGCCCTGCGAGGTCGCGCTGCCCTGCGCCACCCAGAACGAGCTGACCGAGGCCGACGCGCTCGCGCTGGTGCGGAGCGGCGTGCTCGCGGTCGCCGAGGGCGCCAACATGCCCACCACGCCGGAAGCGGTGCGGGTGTTCCAGGAGGCCAGGGTGGCCTTCGGCCCGGGCAAGGCGGCGAACGCGGGCGGCGTCGCGACCAGTGCGCTGGAGATGCAGCAGAACGCCTCGCGCGACTCCTGGACCTTCCAGCACACCGAGGAACGGCTGGCCGGGATCATGAAGCACATCCACGACTCCTGCTTCACCACCGCCGAGCGCTACGCCCACCCCGGCGACTACGTGGTGGGCGCCAACATCGCGGGCTTCGAGTTGGTCGCGGACGCGATGCTGGCCCAGGGCCTGGTCTGACCAGCCTCTCCCGCCGCTGACCCGGCGATCGGCATCCGGCGATCGGCATCCGGAGATCGGTACCGGCGATCGGCACCCGGCAATCGGTACCCGACCGGAGCGGGCACCGATTGTCGGGTACGGCAGGGTGGGTCCTTCCTACGGTGATCAGCAAGGAAGGACGGGGCTGGGATGCTGGAGCACCTGAACCGGGCGATGGAGCACATCGAACGGCAGCTGGACGGCGAGGTCGACGTGGCCGAGCTGGCGAGGATCGCGATGACGTCGGAGTACCACTTCCGGCGGCTGTTCTCGATGCTCGCCGGGATACCGCTGTCGGAGTACGTCCGGCGCCGGCGGCTGACCGTCGCGGGGGCCGAAGTCCTCGACGGCGAGCGGACGTTGCTCGACATCGCGGTCCGGTACGGGTACACCTCGGGCGAGGCCTTCGCCCGGGCGTTCCGGGCGATGCACGGGGTCGGGCCGGGGGAGGCCCGGCGCGACGGTGCGGTGCTCACCTCCCAGCCCCGGATGTCCTTCCGACTCGTCGTGGAAGGAAGCAGCAGCATGGAATACCGAATCGTCGAGAAGCCGGACTTCCGGATCGTCGGCAGGAAGGCCCGGGTCACCCTGATCTACCAGGGGGTCAACCCGGGGATCGCCGAGTTCATCAAGGGGCTCGGCCAGGAGGCCGTCGAGCGGATCACGGCCCTCACCGGGCCGGACCCGGCCGGCATCGTGTCGGTGACCGACGACTACTCGCCGAACCGCGAGGAGGGGTCCGAACTCACCTACTGGCACGCGGTGGTGGCGCGCGAGGACGTCGTCGTCCCGGAGGACCTGGACGTGCTCGAGGTGCCGGCCGGTACCTGGGCGGTGTTCCGCAACACCGGGCCGTTCCCGCAGGCGCTGCAGGAGATGTGGGGGGACGTGGCCGGCCAGTGGTTCCCGTCCAACCCGTACGAGGCCCGGCCGGGCCCGGAGATCCTGCAGACCCGCTTCGTCCCGGGGGCGGCCGACGCCGAGGCGGAGCTCTGGATCCCGGTGTCGCGGGCTCTGCGGAGCTGACGGGCTGCGGCCGGGCGGCCTGCGGTCTGAGGGGCTGCCCTCCCGGCGGCCCGAGGGTGGACAGCTGACAACTGACAGATGACGTTCAATAGATGACAGCTGACAGATTTCGAAATCTGTCAGCTGTCATCTGTCATCTGTCATCTGTCATTCGTCAGCCCTCCGCCCGCCCCCGTTCGGCCCACCAGCGTCCGTCCCCGGCCCTTCCCGCCCCGCATCCTGGGCGGGAAGGGCCGGGGGCCGAGAACGAGCTGGAGAGCAGACGCCATGAAGCAGACCTCCGTGACCACCGACGCGCCCTGCTGGGTCGAGCTGGGCACCGCCGACCCGGCCGCCGCCAGGGCCTTCTACCGCGAGCTGTTCGGCTGGCTGGAGGACGACGGCGGGCGCCCCGAGGACGGCGACTACATCCGGATGCTCCTGAAGGACACCCCGGTCGCCGCGATCACCCCGCGCTACGCGCCGGGGCAGCCGACGGCCTGGACGGTCTGCTTCGCGGTCGCCGACGCCGACGCCACCGCGGCGAGGATCGTGGACGCCGGCGGCACCCTCCTGAAGGAGCCCACCGACG
Source organism: Kitasatospora sp. NPDC034035 (assembly GCF_055575755.1). Lineage (NCBI taxonomy): Bacteria > Bacillati > Actinomycetota > Actinomycetes > Kitasatosporales > Streptomycetaceae > Kitasatospora > Kitasatospora sp. NPDC034035. The sequence continues at coordinate 163,003 of NZ_JBVISA010000011.1, forward strand.
TGCGCGACCACGGCCGGTTCGCGGTGGCCGCCGACCGCTCCCACGCGGTGTTCGTCCTCTGGCAGGCCGGCGCCTTCAAGGGCGCCGGGGTGTTCAACGAGCCGGGCTCGCTCGGCTGGGTGGAACTGCTCACGCGCGACCCGGCCGGCGCGACCGCCTTCTACCCGGCGGTCTTCGGCTGGTCCGTCGCGCCCTCCGAGCACTACACCCAGTGGGGCCTGGCCGGTCAGGACTTCGGCGGCATGCTGGTGATGGACGAGGGCTTCCCGCCGGAGGTGCCGCCGCACTGGCTGCCGTACTTCTCGTGCGCCGACGCCGACCTCACCGTCAGCCGGGCGGTGGCCCTGGGCGGGGACGTGCTGATGCCCGCCTTCTCGATGGCGGGCGGTCGGCGGATCGCCGTGCTGCGCGATCCGCAGGGCGCCGCCTTCGGCATCTACCGCGCCCCCGCCGAGGGCTGAGCCGGGCGCCGGGCGGCGCGCGGGCGCCGTCCCGCCACCGCGGCCCCCGCCGTGATCAGCAGCGCTCCCGCCGGCACCACGTCGCCGACGCGGTCGTACCAGGTCAGCGTGTCGGGCGCGGTGAGCGGCAGCCGGACGGTCAGTGTGCCGGTGCCGTCGGTGCCGAGCCGGGCGAGCTCCCGGCCCTGGCCGTCGAAGGCCGCCGAGACGCCGGTCAGCGAGGCCTGGACGGCCGGCCGCCCGGTCTCGGCGGCGCGGATCGCCGCCAGCGAGACGTGCTGCTCGGGCGCCCAGGTGTGCTGGAACGTCGAGGTCGAGGACTGGTAGACCAGCACCCGGGCGCCGTCCCGCGCGGCGGTGCGGGCCATGTCGGGGAAGGCCGACTCGAAGCAGATCAGCGCTCCGACCGGCAGCGGTGCGCCCGTCCGGTCGGTGGCCGGCAGCACGTGGAAGGCGGTGCCGGGCGCGCGGTTCTCGCCCGCCGCCCGACTGACCCCGGCGATCCAGCCGAGCACCGGTCGCAGCGGGATGTACTCGCCGAACGGCACCAGCCGGATCTTTCGGTAGCGGTCCACCACGCCCGCCGGGGAGACCAGCACCGCGTCCTTGGAGATCCGCCCGTCCGCCTTGCGGGCGTCCTCCCCGGCCATCACCTCGGCGCCGGTGGTGACGGCGAGCCGGCGCAGGGCGTCCAGGGCGGCCGGGTCGCGGTCGAGGTCGGCGGTGGTGCTGCTCTCGCCCCACACCACCAGGTCCACCGGCTGACCGACCAGGTCCGCGGTGGCCCGGGCGCTCGCGTCGAAGCGGGCCTGCGGGTCCTCGACGATGCCGGGCTGGACCAGCGCCGCCGTGACCGCCCCGGCCCCGGCCGGTGCCTCGCGCAGCGCGAACAGCAGCGGACCGGAGGCCAGGACCAGCACCGCCGCCGAGGCCGCGACGGCCCGCGGCCGCCAGTGCACCGAGGTCAGCACGATCAGCACCCCGGTGTTCACCGCCGCCACCGCCGCGCTGACCAGCCAGATCCCGCCCGCCGAGGCGAGTCCGAGGATCGCCGGGTGCTGCCACTGGGTGGCGCCGAGCAGCGCCCACGGCCCGCCGAGCGCGTGCCAGGACCGCGCGTACTCGGTGCTCACCCACACCGCGGGGACGACCAGCAGCGCGAGCAGCGCCCGACGGGTGGTCAGCGGCGGGCGCAGCAGCCGGTGCACCGCGTACCCGAGCGGCGCCTGCAGCGCCCCGAACAGCACGGCGAGCACCGGCAGCGCCGGTCCGACGGAGGGCACCAGCCAGTACATCGCGGTCAGGATGAACCCCGCCCCGAACCACCACCCGCGCACCGCGGCCTCCCGCCCCGACGGCGCCCGCTGCGCGAGCAGCAGCCCCGGGACGAGGGCGACCCAGGCGAGCCAGGCCTGCCCGGGCGCCGGGAACGCGAGCACCGGCACGGCCCCGGCCGCCAGTGCGCCGAGCCGCGCCCGGTACCGGTGCGGCGCGCGCGGCTCAGCCTGCTCCCGTTGCTCCCGTTCCTCGTTCTTCTCCGCGTCCTCCGCTTTCCCGGCCTCGGCTGTGGGGGTCGTGCTCAGGGCTGGGCTGGTGGGACCGATGCGGCGCGACATGCCCCGTATTGTCCGCTTGGACGGCGTAGCCCACCAGTGTTCCCGTCACCCGAATGGACGACGGGAACACCAACAGGGCGGTGGCGACCCACCTTTCGAACGGGCGCCGGAACGGCGGGCCTCAGCCCTCGCCGCCCTCGCCGCCCTCCAGGTCCCCCTCGGTCTCCAGGAACGCGGCCTGCAGCTGGGCGATCAGCTCCGGGTCCGGCTGCTCCCACAGCCCGCGGCTCGCCGCCTCCAGCAGGCGTTCGCTGATCCCGTGCAGCGCCCACGGGTTGGCGCCCGCGAGGAACTCCCGGTTGACCGGGTCGAGCACGTACTCCTGGGTCAGCTTCTCGTACATCCAGTCCGCGACCACGCCCGTGGTGGCGTCGTAGCCGAACAGGTAGTCGACCGTCGCGGCCATCTCGAAGGCGCCCTTGTAGCCGTGCCGGCGCATCGCCTCGATCCAGCGCGGGTTGACCACGCGGGCACGGAAGACGCGGGCGGCCTCCTCGGTCAGCGTCCGGGTGCGGACCGTCTCCGGGCGGGTGGAGTCGCCGATGTAGGCGGTCGGCGCCTTGCCGGTGAGGGCGCGGACGGTGGCCACCATGCCGCCGTGGTACTGGAAGTAGTCGTCCGAGTCGGCGATGTCGTGCTCGCGGGTGTCGGTGTTCTTCGCGGCGACGGTGATCCGCTTGTACGCGGTCTCCATCTCCTCGCGGGCCGGCCGCCCGTCCAACCCGCGCCCGTACGCGTAGCCGCCCCAGACGGTGTACACCTCGGCGAGGTCGGCGTCGGTGCGCCAGTCCCGGCTGTCGATCAGCTGGAGCAGGCCGGCCCCGTACGTGCCCGGGCGGGAGCCGAAGACGCGGACGGTGGCCTTGCGCTCGTCGCCGTGGACGGCCACGTCGGCCCGGACGTGGGCCCGGACGAAGTTCTGCTCGTCGGCCTCCTCCTGCGCGGCGGCCAGGCGCACCGCGTCGTCCAGTAGGGCGACGACGTGCGGGAAGGCGTCGCGGAAGAAGCCGGAGATGCGCAGCGTCACGTCGATGCGCGGGCGGCCCAGCTCCTCCAGCGGGATCGGCTCCAGGCCGGTGACCCGGCGGGAGGCCTCGTCCCAGACCGGGCGGACGCCGAGCAGGGCGAAGGCCTCGGCGATGTCGTCGCCGGCGGTGCGCATCGCGCTGGTGCCCCAGAGCGAGAGGCCGACCGAGGGCGGGTAGGCGCCGTCGTTGTCGGCGGTGTACCGCTCGATCAGCGAGGCGGCGAGCGCCTGGCCGGTCTCCCAGGCGAGCTTGCTGGGGACGGCCTTCGGGTCGACCGAGTAGAAGTTGCGGCCGGTCGGCAGGACGTTGACCAGGCCGCGCAGCGGCGATCCGGACGGGCCGGCCGGGACGAAGCCGCCCTGCAGCGCGTGCAGCACCGCGTCCAGCTCGTCGGTGGTCGCGGCCAGGCGCGGCACCACCTGGGCGGCGGCGAAGGCCAGCACCGCCCGGACGGCCTCCTGGACGGTCTCCGGCAGGTCGGCGGTGACCTTCTCGACCGCCTCGGGCGCCCAGTCCGCCGCCTCCATCGCCTCGACCAGGGCGCGGGCCTCGGCCTCGGCCGCGTCGGTGGCGCCGAGCGTCAGCGCGGCCTCGTCCAGGCCGAGCGCCTCGCGCAGGCCGGGCAGTGCGCTGACGCCGCCCCAGATCTGCCGGGCGCGCAGGATGGCGAGCACGATGTTGACCCGGTCGGTCCCGGTCGGCGCCTGGCCGAGGACGTGCAGGCCGTCGCGGATCTGGGCGTCCTTGACCTCGCAGAGCCAGCCGTCGACGTGCAGCAGGAAGTCGTCGAAGCCGTCGTCCTCGGGGCGCTCGTCCAGGCCGAGGTCGTGGTCGAGCTTGGCCGCCTGGATCAGGGTCCAGATCTGGGCGCGGATGGCGGGCAGCTTGGCCGGGTCCATCGCGGCGATGTTGGAGTGCTCGTCCAGCAGCTGCTCCAGGCGCGCGATGTCGCCGTAGGAGTCGGCGCGGGCCATCGGCGGGACGAGGTGGTCGACCAGCGTGGCGTGGGCGCGGCGCTTGGCCTGGGTGCCCTCGCCCGGGTCGTTGACCAGGAAGGGGTAGACCAGCGGGAGGTTGCCGAGGACGGCGTCCGGGCCGCACTCGGCGGACAGCGCGGCGGTCTTGCCGGGCAGCCACTCCAGGTTGCCGTGCTTGCCGAGGTGGATGACGGCGTGGGCGCCGAAGCCGCCGTCCTCCTGCGCGGCCTCGATCCAGCGGTAGGCGGCCAGGTAGTGGTGGCTCGGCGGCAGGTCGGGGTCGTGGTAGATCGCGACCGGGTTCTCGCCGAAGCCGCGCGGCGGCTGGATCAGGACCAGCAGGTTCCCGGAGCGGATCGCGGCCAGCACGATGTCGCCGTCCGGGTTCTGCGAGCGGTCGACGTACAACTCGCCGGGGGCCGGGCCCCAGTGCTCCTCGACCTGCTCGCGCAGGGCCTGGGGGAGGGTGGCGTACCAGCGGCGGTAGTCGGCGGCGGGGATGCGCACCGGGTTGCGGGCCAGCTGGTCCTCGGTGAGCCAGTCCTGGTCGTAGCCGCCGGCTGCGATCAGGGCGTGGATGATCGCGTCGCCCTCGTGGCCCTCCTCGGTGCCCTCGTCCAGGCCGGGCAGGCTGTCCCCGAGGTCCATGCCCTCCTCGCGCAGCCGGTGCAGCAGGCGGACGGCGCTGGCGGGGGTGTCCAGGCCGACGGCGTTGCCGACCCGGGCGTGCTTGGTCGGGTACGCGGACAGCACCAGCGCGAGGCGGCGCTCGGCGGCCGGGACGTACCGCAGCCGGGCGTGGCTGACGGCGGTGCCGGCCACCCGGGCGGCGCGCTCCGGGTCGGCGGCGTAGACGGTCAGGCCGTCCTCGTCCAGTTCCTTGAAGGAGAACGGGACGGTGATCAGGCGGCCGTCGAACTCCGGCACGGCGATCTGGGTGGCGGTGTCCAGCGGGGACAGGCCGTCGTCGCTGCTCTCCCACTGGGCGCGGGACCAGGTCAGGCAGAGCGCCTGCAGGATCGGGCGGTCCAGTGCGGCGAGCGCGCCCGCGTCCCAGGCCTCCTCGTCGCCGCCGGCCTGCGCGTCGGCCGGGCGGGTGCCGCCGGCGGCGAGCACGGTGGTGACGATCGCGTCGGCCTCGCCGAGCGCGGCCAGCAGCTCGGGCTCGGCGCCGCGCAGCGAGGCGCAGTAGTAGGCCTTGGCCCGGGCGCCCTGGTCCTCGACGGCCCGGCAGAGTGTCTCCACGAAGGCGGTGTTGCCGCTCATGTGGTGGGCGCGGTAGTAGAGCACTGCGACCGTCGGACCCTCGGACGTACGGGCCTCGCGCTCCAGCGGGCCCCAGGCCGGCGCGGAGGCGGGCGGGGCGAAGCCGTGGCCGGTCAGCAGGACCGTGTCGGAGAGGAAGGCGCCCAGCTCGGCCAGGTTGGCCGCGCCGCCGTGGGCGAGGTAGGCGTGCGCCTCGGCGGCGATGCCGGCCGGGACGGTGGACAGCTCCATCAGCTGGGCGTCGGGGGCCTGCTCACCGGTCAGCACCACCACCGGGCGGGGGCCGGCCAGCAGCGCGTCCAGGCCCTCCTGCCAGGCACGGCGCCCGCCGAGCAGGCGGACCACGACGAGGTCGGTGCCCTCCAGCAGCGCGGGCAGGTCCTCGGGGGTGAGCCGGGCCGGGTTGCCGAGCCGGTAGCGCACCGGGCCCTCGGAAGCGCGGGCACTGAGCAGGTCGGTGTCGGACGTCGACAGCAGCAGGATCATGAGAAGGCCCTCCCGGCCTCGAGGGTGGCCAGGACGGCCGTGAAGTCGGCCGGGACGGCCTGGATGCGGGCCGGAGCCGTCGTACTGACGGCAGGGTCGGCCGTGGTGACGGCCGGGGCGGCCGTGCTGACGGCCGTGGACGCGTGCGCGGGCATGCGACAGCGCTGGTGCATTTCTGCCTTCCTCGGGGTCCGCGCCCCGGGCCGGTGGAGGACGGCAGGAGTTCCTGGCTCCCGCGGCCGACCGGTTTCCCGGTGAACCGCGGTCACAGTGGCGGGACCGCACCGGGCTTGCACCGGTTTCCTCCCCTGCGCCGTCGCTGGCGTGCGGACGGTCCGCCAGGACCGTCCGCCCAGCATCGTACGGGGTGCGGCTGAGCTGGGGGAGAGTGAGCTTTCGGTCGCGCACTCCGGGCCGACCGGCGCATGGGCTCGCACTGCCCGGGACGCCCGCCCGGCGCATGGGCTCGCACTGCCCGGGACGCCCGCCCGGCGCATGGGCTCGCACTGCCCGGGACGCCCGCCGGGCGCACGCGTCGGGTGCGCCGGAGTGTGATGCAACGGACGGAGGCAACCGATCGGATCATCTGTATGCTCGCCGCCATGCCACCGACACCCGACGCCACCGCGCCGGGCGCCGCCGTGCCCGACCGGGAGGTGCCCGACCGGGGGCGCGCGGACGCCTGCCCCGGGGCGCTGCGTCTGCACCCGGCCGACGACGGCGCCCTGGCCCGGATCCGCCTGCCCGGCGGCCTGCTGACGGTCCGTCAGGCGCTCGCGCTGGCCGAGGCCGCCGAGGCCCTGGGCGACGGGGAATTGGAGACCACCTCGCGCGGCAACGTCCAACTGCGCGGCCTGGCTTCGCAGTGCGCGGCGGACCTCGCCGAACGGCTGCGCGCCGTCGGCCTGCTGCCCTCGGACACCCACGAACGGGTCCGCAACATCGTCGCCTCGCCGCTGGCCGGGCTGGACGCCACCGGTTCCGCACCTTCCGCACCTTCCGCACCTTCTGCACCTTCTGCCGATGTAGCCGATGTCGCCGATGTCCAGGCCTGGGTGCGGGAACTGGACGCGCGGCTGTGCGCGAGCGACTGGGCGGCCGGGCTCTCCGGCAAGTTCCTGTTCGCGCTGGACGACGGGCGGGGCGACGTCGCCGCGCTCGACGCCGATGTGACATTGATCGCAGGCTCGCGGGCCGCCGCTTCGGAGCGGCCCACCGTGCTGCGCCTCGGGCGGTCGAGCCACGGGCACCCGGTCCGGGCCGGACAGGAGGTGACGGCCGTGCTGGACGCGGCCCGCTCCTTCCTGGACGCGCTGCGGACGAGCGGACGCCAGGCCTGGCACCTGCGCGAGGTGCCCGACCTGCTGCCGGCCGGCTCGGTGCCGCTGCCCGCCTTCGCCGGTACGGCGCCCGCCGTCGGCGCGCACCCCGGCGGGCTCTCGGTGGGCCTGCGCTTCGGCCGTGCGAGCGCCGCGCAGTGGCGGGCGCTGGCCGCGGCTGCCTCGGCTTCGGCGGACGCGTCGGCTTCGGTGTCCGCGTCGTCCGCGTCGTCCGCGTCGTCCGGTGGGTTGCGGCTGACGCCCTGGCGTGGCGTGGTCCTGCCCGGCGCGCCCGCCGACCTGCTGCCCGCGCTCGCCGAGGCCGGGTTCCGTACCGAGCCGGGCTCGCCCTGGGAGCGGGCCACCGCCTGCACCGGGCTGCCGGGGTGCGCCAAGTCGCTCGCCGACGTCCGCTCGGACGCGGCCCGGGCGCTGGACGCCGGCCCCTGGCCCGCGGGCGGCGGCGCGGGGTCCGGCGCGCTGCCCGTGCACTGGTCGGGCTGTGAACGGCGCTGCGGCCACCCGGCCGGGCGGTGGGTGGACGTGCTCGCCACCGGGCACGGCTACCGGGTGACGGTGAAAGGACCGGCGGCCGCCCCCACGGTCGGTGACGTGGCGAACGCCGTGACGAACGGCGTGACGAATGCCGTGACGAACGACCTGACGAACGACGTGTCGAACGAGGAGATGGCCGAGGCGGTCGCCGAGGCCAGGAGGACCACGAAGTGATCGAGTACGAGAAGGACGGCGCGTCCATCTACCGCCAGTCCTTTGCCACCATCCGCGCGGAGGCCGATCTGGCCGCCCTCCCGGCGGACGTCTCCCAGGTCGCGGTGCGGATGATCCACGCCTGCGGGATGGTCGACCTGGTCGAGGACCTGGTGTACTCGCCCGGCGTGGTCGCCTCCGCGCGCGCCGCGCTGCACGCTGGTGCGCCGATCCTCTGCGACGTCAACATGGTCGCGAGCGGGGTGACCCGCAAGCGGCTGCCCGCCGACAACGAGGTGATCTGCACTCTCACCGACCCGTCGGTGCCCGAACTCGCCCGGAAGATGGGCAACACCCGCAGCGCCGCGGCCATGGAGCTGTGGCTGCCCCGGCTGGAGGGCGCTGTGGTCGCCGTCGGCAACGCGCCGACCTCGCTGTTCCGGCTGCTGGAGATGATCGAGGCGGGCGCGCCGCGCCCGGCCGCGGTGATCGGCGTCCCGGTCGGCTTCATCGGCGCCGCCGAGTCCAAGCAGGCCCTGGCCGAGCACCCGTCCGGCCTGGAGCACCTGGTGGTGCGTGGCCGGCGCGGCGGCAGCGCGATCGCGGCCGGTGCCATCAACGCGATTGCGAGCGAAGAAGAGTGACGGACCATCAGAAGGCCGCGGCCGGACGGCTGTACGGCGTCGGACTCGGCCCCGGCGACCCGTCGCTGGTGACCGTCCGCGCCGCCGAACTCATCGGCAAGGCCGACGTGGTGGCGTACCACAGCGCCCGGCACGGCCGGTCCATCGCACGCTCGATCGCCGAACGATACCTGACGGGCGGTCAGATCGAGGAGAAGCTGGTCTACCCGCTCACCGTCGAGACCACCGATCACCCCGGCGGCTACCGGGGCGCGCTGGACGACTTCTACGAGGAGGCCGCCGCCCGGCTGGCCGCCCACCTGGACGCCGGGCGCGACGTCGTCGTCCTCGCCGAGGGCGACCCGCTCTTCTACGGCTCGTACCAGCACATGCACAAGCGCCTCGCGCACCGCTACCCGACCGAGGTCGTGCCCGGCGTGACCTCGGTCAGCGCGGCGGCGGCCCGGCTCGGACAGCCGCTGACCGAAGCCGACGAGACGCTCACCGTCATCCCCGGCACGCTGCCCGAGGAGGAACTGACGGCGCGGATCGCGTCGGCCGACTCCGCCGTGATCATGAAGCTGGGGCGCACCTTCCCGACCGTCCGCCGGGCCCTGGAACGGGCCGGGAGGCTGGCGGACGCCCAGTACGTCGAGCGGGCCTTCATGGCGGGGGAGCGCATCGCGCCGCTCGCGGAGATCGACGGCGAGACGGTGCCGTACTTCTCGGTCGCGGTGCTGCCGAGCAAGGTCGCGCCGCTGGAGCCCGAGGTCCGGCTGTCGGACGGCGTGGGCAGCGTGACCGTCGTCGGCACCGGGCCGGCCGGACCGCTCTGGCTCACCCCCGAGGCGCGCGGCGCGCTGGCCGAGGCCACCGACCTGGTCGGCTACACCACCTACCTGGCCCGGGTGCCGGAGCGCCCCGGGCAGCGGCGGCACGGCTCGGACAACAAGGTGGAGTCGGAGCGCGCCGAGTACGCCCTGGACCTCGCCCGGCGCGGGCACCGGGTCGCGGTGGTCTCCTCGGGCGATCCGGGCGTGTTCGCGATGGCCACCGCCGTGCTGGAGGTCGCCTGCGAGGAGGACTACCGGGACGTCCCGGTGCGGATCCTGCCGGGGATGACCGCCGCCCACGCGGCCGCCTCCCGGGCCGGTGCCCCGCTCGGGCACGACTACGCGGTGGTGTCGCTCTCGGACCGGCTCAAGCCCTGGGACGTGGTGGCCAAGCGGCTGCGCGCCGCCGCCGAGGCGGACCTGGTGCTCGCGCTGTACAACCCGGGCTCGCAGTCCCGCACCACCCAGGTCGGCCTCGCCCGTGACCTGCTGCTGGAGTACCGGGCGCCGGAGACCCCGGTGGTCATGGCGCGCGACGTCGGCGGGCCGACCGAGCGGGTGCGGATCGTCCGGCTCGGCGAGCTGGATCCGGCGCTGGTCGACATGCGGACGATCCTGCTGATCGGCTCCTCGCAGACCCAGGCGGTCGAGCGGGGCGGCGGCGTGGAGGTCGTCTGGACGCCCCGGCGATACCCGGAGGGGTGACGGCGGACGAATGACAGAGGACAGCTGACAGATTTCATCATCTGTCAGCTGTCCTCTGTTTGCTGTTACCTGTCAGCCGTCAGCCGTTGCCCGCCAGCCGTTGCCCGCCAGCCGTTGTCTGCCGGCCGTCAGCGGGTCGGCTTGGCTATCAGCAGCTCCGTGTTGTGGTCCTCGCCCGCGCCCAGCAGCGCCGTCGGCCGCCCGTTCGGGTCGTTGTACGACAGCTCGCGGTAGAGCGCCGCGAGGTTGGCGTCCGAGGTGCCGCCGAAGTCCGTCGTGTACGGCGCGGAGGACTCGATCAGCGTGGTGAACAGCGAGAGCGTGCCGTCCCCGTTGTCCACGACCTCGATGATCCGGCCGTGCTGCGGGTAGTCGATGTGCGAGGCGGTGTTGATCTCCCAGAACGCCCGCTCCGGCACCGCGTGGCCGTGCGGCGTGATCTTGTTCATGTGGGTGTGCCCGTTCACCCACGCGACGACGTTCGGGTAGCGCTGCAGCAGCGTCACCAGCTCGTTGCCGTCGTGCCGCCGCTCGAAGATGTTGCGCGGGTCCGGCAGCAGGTTGCCCATCGAGGTGCTGGTGTGGTGGCTGAAGAGCATGATCACGTCGTCCGTGCTGCCGCCCGTCACCCGGCGCCCGTCGGCGTCGTACCAGTGCCCGCTGTGCGCCTGCAGCTGCTGCTCCAGCCAGCGCAGTTGCGCGGTGCCCAGCGAGCCGTCGGCGAACCCGGCCTGGTTGGTGGTGTCCAGGCTGATGCCGACCACCTTCTCCGAGATGCGGAAGGTGTAGTAGAGCTTGCCGCTGCTCACCATGTCCGAGGTGAAGCCGTGCCCGAACGGGCCCGCGCCGGTGACCGCCGGGTTCAGGTGGGCCTTGGCGAACTCCTTGAGGGTGAACGGCTTGCGGCGCTCGTCCGGGGTGATCCGGCGCACCGCCTCGCCGTCGGCGATCAGCTTGGCGAGCAGCAGCACGGCGCCCGCCGGGTCGCGGCGCAGCGAGTCCGTCAGCTGGGCGGCCGTCGCGTCGTCGCAGCCCTCCAGCTTGTACTGGCCGGTGTAGAGGTCGTTGAGCAGCCCGAGGTCCGGCAGCGTGCCCTCGATGCTGTCGTCGTGGTTGCCGACCGTCGTGTACCAGGGCGTACGCAGGCCGGGCGCGTCGAAGGGGCGGCCGGCGGCGGAGAGGAAGCCGGGCACCAGCGGGAAGCCCTTGGCCTTGTAGCCGTCGCTGTAGGCGAGTTCGGGGTTCCAGTACGCCGCGTTGCCGGAGTTCTGGACGCCCTCGTAGCGGTTCGGGTCACCGGTGTTCTGGGCCAGTCGGCCACCGCCCATGACCTTGAGGTACCAGTCGAGTTCGGCGAGCTCGTGGTTGTCGGTGTTGTCACCGGTGGCCATCACCATGCTGAACGGCATGCCGGTGTAGGGGCCGGTGGCGAGCGAGTTGACCCGCTCGACGAGGGCCGAGACGCCGCGGGCGTTCAGGGCCTCCTGCGGCCGGTAGGCGCTGCCGTTGTACCGGGCCAGGTACTCGAAGCGCACCGGGGACTCGGTGTCCACCAGGTGCAGGTCGCTGAACTGGACGAAGCTGGCCAGCCCGGTGCGGCGGTCGTCCCGTCCGGTGCCCGCCGCCGCCAGGTCGCCGCGGACCACCAGCGGCCAGCCCGGCCCGGCCGTCAGCCGCTTGTAGCCGCCGGTGCCGACCGGCGTGGCCACCTGCTCCAGCGTGGTCCCGGTGACCTTGACCGCCCGCGCGGCCGTGGTCGCCAGCGCCTGGTCGCGCGTCGCGGCGGAGGCGAACTGTGCGCCGCCCAGCGACAAGGCGGACCACGCGGCGGCCACCGACGTACCCGTGAGGAACGTACGCCGACTCATCCCTGCCACAAAAAACCCCCACATACTGATGGCCCGGCCGGGCGGACTACCCGATCACCGGACCCACGTGTCATGACCCCGCTTCTGGCGGACCGCCAGATTACTCACTGGTAGGCCCAGGGAGCGAGACCCGTGCGGAGAACACTTCGGGAACGCGGGACAACGGCTCCCGCGCAGCTCGCACACCGGCTTCCCGGCGCCCCCGCCCCGGGGTGCCACGGGCCACCCCGGTCGGGCCCCGCCCGGGCGAATGGGGGAAAATCGGCGGCGGCGGCCGGACCGGCCGCCCGGGAAGCAGGACGGACGGCGCGGGCGCCGTCGGAAGCGAGGCGCAGGTGGCCGCAGCGGGAGCCGAAGGCGCAGCCCAGGCGGAAGCCGGGGCGGGAGGCCGGGCAGGTCAGCTGAAGAGCAGCGGCCTGCGGCACGGCTGGACGACGGGCGCCTGCGCCACCGCCGCCACCAAGGCCGCGTACACCGCGCTGCTCACCGGCGAGTTCCCCGACCCCGTGGTCATCACCCTGCCCAAGGGCCAGCGGCCCGCCTTCGCCCTCGCCGCCGAGGAACTGGACGGGGGGCCGACCGCCGAGGAGCTCGCCGCGGGTGGGAGTGCCATGGCCGGAGTGGTCAAGGACGCCGGCGACGACCCCGACGTCACCCACGGTGCACTGATCCGTTCGACCGTACGGGCCGGCCGGCCCGGTGCCGGGGTGGTGTTCCGGGCCGGCCCGGGGGTGGGGACGGTCACCAAGGCCGGCCTGCCGCTGCCCGTCGGCGAGCCGGCGATCAACCCGGTGCCCCGGCAGATGATCCGGGACGCCGTCGCCGAGGTGGCCGCCGAGCACGGCGGCAGCGGGGACGTGGTGGTCGAGATCTCCGTCGACCACGGCGAGGAGATCGCCCGCTCGACCTGGAACCCGCGGCTCGGCATCCTCGGCGGCCTGTCGATCCTCGGGACCACCGGGATCGTCGTCCCCTACTCCTGCTCGGCCTGGATCGACTCCATCCGCCGCGGCGTGGACGTGGCCCGGGCGGCGGGGCGCACGCACGTGGCCGGCTGCACCGGGTCGACCTCGGAGAAGGTCGCGGTCGCGGTGCACGGGCTGCCCGAGGACGCGCTGCTGGACATGGGCGACTTCGCCGGCGCCGTGCTCAAGTACCTGAAGCGCCACCCGGTGCCCCGGCTGACCATTGCGGGCGGCTTCGCCAAGCTGTCCAAGCTCGCGGCCGGCCACCTCGACCTGCACTCCGCGCGCTCCCAGGTGGACAAGGGGTACCTGGCCGAACTGGCCCGGCGGGGTGGGGCGGACGAGGCGCTGGCGAAGGCGGTGGCGGCGGCCAACACGGGTCTGGAGGCGGTGCAGCTGTGCCGCGCGGCCGGGGTTCCGCTCGGGGACCTGGTCGCCGAGGCGGCCCGGGCGACGGCGCTCGGCGTGCTGCGGGGCTCGCCGGTCGCGGTGGACGTCATCTGCATCGACCGCGCGGGCACCGTCGTCGGCCGGGCGGAGCCACTGGGGCCGTGATGCCGCCGGGCCGTCATGCCGCGGGCTGTGATGCCGCGGGCTGTGATGCCGCCGGGCCCGTGACATTGTCACGACTGTCACGGGAGCGTGACGACACCACGTGGTGATGTGAAGATCTGACGGCCATACAGGGAGGGAAACGGACAAAAGGAGCGCCGCACCGTCCATCGGTTCCATCGTCATCTCAGCCATGAGATATGGTCTGGCGAGTGACAGGCGACTATCTCACCCGAATCGGCACCCTCATCCGTACCGCGCGCCAGCACCGCGGCTGGTCCCAGGCGCAGCTCGGAGAGGCACTCGGTACCAGCCAGAGCGCGGTCAACCGCATCGAACAGGGCAAGCAGAACGTCAGCCTTGAGATGATCGCCCGCATCGGCGAAGCCCTCGACAGCGAGATCGTCTCCCTCGGCTACTCCGGCCCGATGCACCTGCGGGTCGCCGGCGGCACCCGCCTCTCCGGTGCCATCGACGTCCGCAGCAGCAAGAACGCCTGCGTCGCGATCCTCTGCGCCTCGCTGCTGACCACCGGCCGCACCACGATCCGCAGCGTCGCCCGGATCGAAGAGGTCTACCGCATCCTCGAGGTGCTCACCAGCATCGGCGTCAAGAGCCGCTGGATCAACGACGGCCGCGACCTCGAACTCACCCCGCCCGCCGAGCTGGACCTCGCCGCGATGGACGTCGAGGCCGCCCGCCGCACCCGCAGCGTGCTGATGTTCCTCGGCCCGCTGATGCACCGCGCCCAGCACTTCGCCATCCCGTACGCGGGCGGCTGCGACCTCGGCACCCGCACCGTCCAGCCGCACCTGACCGCGCTGCGCCGCTTCGGCCTGGAGGTCGCCACCACCGGCGGCGCCTACCACGCCTCGGTCGAGCCGGGCGCCCCGCTGGACCGCCCGATCGTCCTGACCGAGCGCGGGGACACCGTCACCGAGAACGCCCTGCTCGCCGCCGCGCGGCACGACGGCGTGAGCGTCATCCGCAACGCCTCGCCCAACTACATGGTCCAGGACCTCTGCTTCTTCCTCGAGAAGCTGGGCGTCAGGATCGAGGGCATCGGCACCACCACCCTCACCGTGCACGGCGTCCCGCAGATCACCTGCGACGTCGACTACACCCCGGCCGAGGACCCGGTGGAGGCGATGAGCCTGCTCGCCGCCGCCGTCGTCACCTCCTCCGAGCTGACGATCCGCCGGGTGCCGATCGAGTTCCTGGAGATCGAGCTCGCCGTGCTCGAGGGCATGGGCCTCGACTACGACCGCACCCCGGAGTACCGGGCCCACAACGGCCACACCCGCCTGGTCGACCTCACGGTGCGCCCCTCCAAGCTGACCGCCCCGATCGACACCATCCACCCGATGCCGTTCCCCGGCATCAACATCGACAACGTGCCGTTCTTCGCCGCCATCGCCGCGGCCGCCCACGGCACCACGATGATCCACGACTGGGTCTACGACAACCGCGCGATCTACCTCACCGAGCTGACCCGCCTCGGCGCGGACGTCAAGCTCCTGGACCCGCACCGCGTGCTGGTCCAGGGCCCCACCCGCTGGCGCGCCGCCGAGATGATGTGCCCCCCGGCGCTGCGCCCCGCCGTCGTCATCCTCCTCGCGATGCTCGCCGCCCAGGGCACCTCGGTCCTGCGCAACGTCTACGTCATCAACCGCGGTTACGAGGACCTCGCCGAGCGCCTCAACTCGATCGGCGCCCAGATCGAGACCTTCCGCGACATCTGAGATATTCGAAATATCTGATAGACCGTCATCCTGCTGACAGGCCCCACCCGTTGAGTCCGGTCAGCAGGATGGCCACGTCCAACCCGGTGTTCAGGTACTCCACGAACACCGGGTTGTTCAGCGCCCAGGGCGACCGCCGTTCCCGAACCAGCCGGATCGCCTCACCGCTGTCACGGCCGAGGCCGACCAGCGCCTGCGCCACCACCAGGCCCGAGCGGTTGTAGCCCGAGTGGCAGCGCACCAGCGTCCGGCGGCCGCGGTGGACGGCCGCCACCGTGAGCTCCGCCGCCTCCTGCACGGACGCGAGCTGGCCGGGGGAGAGCGGGTCGTCCGGCACCTCCCGGACGACGTGCTCCACCCCGGGTGCCGGACCGTGCCCGGGAAGCGTGAACAGGCTCACCACCAGGTCGAACTCGCGCCGGACGACGGCGGGTTCCAGCTCTCCGCCGGGCGGGGTGAAGTAGTGCCCGCCCATCCAGAGCCCGGGGACGATCTCGTTCCACGGGCCCGACGGCCCGGGGGTGTCGCGTTCCTTCTGGCGGGTTCGCATCCCTGCTCCCTCTGGCGCCGCCAGGCTCCGGTGCCAGCCGCCGGTGCTACTCGCGGGTGCTACTCGCCGGTGGTGCCGTCGAGGTGTTCGCGGAGGAGGTCGGCGTGGCCGTTGTGGCGGGCGTACTCCTCGATCATGTGGGTGAGGATCCAGCGCAGCGAGAAGACTTCCTCGCCGTGGCGGCCCAGGACGTCCAACGACTCCGCGGCGGCGACGAGTTCCCGGGAGTGGTCGCACTCGCGGCGCCAGATCGCGAAGGCCTCGTCCGGGTCGGCGGTTTCGGTGTCGAACTCGGCGAACGTGCCGTCGGGGTTCTTCCAGAAACCGGGCCTGGCTTCGTCGTTGAAGACGTTGCGGAACCAGCTGCGCTCCACCTCGGCGAGGTGCCGGACCAGGCCGAGCAGCGAGAGCCCGGAGGGTTCCAGCACCCGGGCACGGAGCTGCTCGGTCGTCAGGCCCGCGCACTTCATCGCGAGGGTGTCGCGCTGGTGGTCCAGGAAGCCTGTCAGGGTGGTGCGTTCGTCGGAGGTACGCGGGGTCGGGGTGCGCTGGTCGTCGCTCATCAGGCCATCCTGCCGGGGCGGTCGGCGGGACCGCCCGGCAATTTCACGGACCGGACTCAGCCCGGCGGCTCCAGGCCCAGCTGTTCCAGCCGGCGCACCGCGCCCTCGACGTCCGGCACGACCGGCACGCCGTCCGGCACCGGCGGACGCTCCACGATGATGACGGGCAGGCGCAGTTCGCGGGCGGCGGTCAGCTTGGGGGCGGTCGCGGCGCCGCCGCTGTCCTTGGTGACCAGGACGTCGATGCGGTGCTCGCGCAGTAGCGCCCGTTCGCCGTCGAGCGTGAACGGGCCGCGGTCCAGCAGGACTTCGAAGGACGGCGGCAGCGGTGGCTCGGGCGGGTCGACCGAGCGGGCGAGGAAGTGGACCCCGTCGAGGTGGGCGAAGGCGGCGAGGCCCTGGCGTCCGGTGGTGAGGAAGACCCGCTCCCCGTGCCGCGGCAGCAGTTCGGCCGCCGCGTCGAGCGAGGGGACGGGGAGCCAACGGTCCCCGTCGACGGGGGTGAAGCCGGGGCGGCGCAGCACCAGCAGCGGCACGCCGGTGGCGGAGGCCGCGAGGGCCGCGTTCCGCGAGATGCCGGCGGCGAACGGATGGGTGGCGTCGACGACGGCATCCACCCGCTCGGCGCGCAGCCAGGCGGCCAGGCCGTCCGGGCCGCCGAAGCCGCCGATCCGCACCTCCCCGGCGGGCAGCCGGGGTTGGGCGACCCGACCGGCCAGCGAGCTGGTGACCCGCAGGGACGGGCGGCCGTCGAGGGCGGCGGCCAGCGTCCGCCCCTCCGTCGTCCCGCCGAGGATGAGCAGGTGGCGCATCAGGACCCGCAGGGCTCGTGCGGGCGTTCACGGTCCGCCGAGTAGAGGTGGCTGTCGCGGAAGTGCTCGGCGGCCAGCGTCCGGCCGACGAGGATGACGGCGGTGCGGACCACGCCCGCCGCCTTGACCTGCTCGGCGATGTCGCCGACGGTGCCGCGCAGCACCAGCTCGTCCGGACGGCTGGCCATCGCGACGACGGCGGCCGGGCAGTCGGCGCCGTAGTGGGGGAGCAGTTGCTCGACCACGTCGTCCACGTATCCGGCGGCCAGGTGCAGCACCAGCAGGGCGCCGCTGCGGCCGAGGGTGGCGAGGTCCTCACCCTCGGGCATCGGGGTGGCGCGCTTGGCGATCCGGGTGAGGATGACGGTCTGGCCGACGGTCGGCACGGTCAACTCCCGCTTCAGCGCGGCCGCGGCGGCGGCGAACGCGGGCACGCCGGGGACCACCTCGTACGGGATGCCCACCGCGTCCAGGCGGCGCATCTGCTCGGCGACGGCGGAGAAGACGGACGGGTCACCGGAGTGCAGCCGGGCCACGTCCTTGCCTTCGCGGTGGGCGCGGGACATCTCGTCGATGATCAGGTCCAGCGTCATGTGGGCGGTGTCGACGAGCCGGGCGCCGGGCGGGCACTCGTCCAGCAGCTCGCGCGGCACCAGGCTGCCGGCGAACAGGCAGACCTCGGTGCGGGCCAGGAT
Source organism: Kitasatospora sp. NPDC034035 (assembly GCF_055575755.1). NCBI lineage: Bacteria > Bacillati > Actinomycetota > Actinomycetes > Kitasatosporales > Streptomycetaceae > Kitasatospora > Kitasatospora sp. NPDC034035. The sequence continues at coordinate 180,772 of NZ_JBVISA010000011.1, forward strand.
GCGCTGGCCGCGCAGGGTGATCAGGTCGGCGGCACCCGGGCCGGCTCCGATGAAGTAGACGGTCACGAGGCGTCCTCCTGGGGGGTGTCGGTCTTGACGGCGGACCACTGGGTGACCGGCATGGCCTGGCGCCACCCGGTGAAGCCGCCCACCGGGACGGCGTGGGCGACGGCCAGCTTGACGAGTTCGCCGCCGTGGCGTCGGTACCACTCGGTGAGCAGCGCCTCGGACTCCAGGGTCACGGTATTGGCGACCAGCCGGCCGCCCGGGCGCAGTGCGGCCCAGCAACTGTCCAGCAGGCCGGGCACGGTGAGGCCGCCGCCGATGAACACGGCGTCGGGCGTGGGGAGTCCGGTGAGCGCGGCGGGGGCGGGGCCGGTCACCACGCGCAGCCGGGGCACGCCCAGCGCGGCGGCGTTGCGGGCGATCCGCTCGGCGCGCACCGGGTCCCGCTCGACGCTGACGGCCCGGCAGTCGCGGTGGGCGCGCAGCCACTCGACGGCGATCGAGCCCGAGCCGCCGCCGACGTCCCAGAGCAGCTCGCCGGGGGAGGGGGCGAGCGTGGCGAGGGTCGCGGCGCGGACGTGGCGCTTGGTGAGCTGGCCGTCGCTCTCGAACGCGGCGTCGGGCAGCCCGGGGACGAGGGAGCTGCGGGGGCCGTCGCCGAGTTCGACGGCGATCAGGTTCAGCGGGTCGCCGGGCAGGTGCGGCCAGCCGTCGGCGGGGCCGTCGAGCTGCCGCGCGCGCGGGTGGCCGAGCTTCTCGAGGACACGAAGCCGGGCGGTGCCGTAGCCGCGCTCGGTGAGCAGCGCGGCGACGGCGGCCGGGGTCGCGGCGTCGGCGCTGAGCACCAGCAGGCGGCGGCCGGGGTGAAGGGCGAGCGCGAGGGTGTCCAGTGGGCGGCCGACCAGACTGACCACCTCGGTCGCCTCCAGCGGCCAGCCGAGCCGGGCGCAGGCGTAGGAGACGGCGGAGGGGTGCGGCAGGACGCGCAGCCGCTCGACGCCGACGGTCTCGGCGAGGGTGCGGCCGATGCCGAAGAACATGGGGTCGCCGCTGGCCAGGACGGCGACGCGGCGGTCGGCGTGGGCGGCGAGCAGGCCGGGGACGGCCGGGCGCAACGGGGACGGCCAGGGGACGCGCTCGGCGGTGACCTCGTCGTCGGGGAGCAGGTCCAGCTGGCGGGGGCCGCCGACGACCACCTCGGCGTCCCGCAGGGCGGCCCGGGAGGTGGCGGCGAGGCCGGGCCAGCCGTCGGCCCCGATCCCGACGACGGTGATCGGGGGTGGCAGCTCGGGCACCGGTGGCTCCTCGTCCGTTCGATCCTGGGGATCCAGCGATCATGCTGGCCGGGGCAGCCTACCTGGCGGTATCCGGGAGGTCCGGGCCGGATCTCACAGGGGACAGATGACAGATGACAGATTTCAAACTCTGTTCGCTGAACTCTGTCCGCTGTCAGTTATTCGCCGCCCCCGTCAGCCGTCAGCCGTCACCTGTCCGCCCAGTCCCCCGACTCGATCAGCGCCGGCCGCTCGCGCAGTCGCGCCTCGGCGGCCGGCCCGGCAAGGTAGACCCACGCGTCCCGCGGCTCACCCGCCGCCGTCCGCACCGCCATCCGCCGCCGCACGTACAGCCCGGTCCCGTCCGCGCGGCACTCCTCCAGCAGGTCCAGGGCCGCGAGTGCTCCGGCGTACGCGCCCGGGCGTACGGTAACCAGCTCACCCGCGATCCGGCGTCCGGGCGTCGCGTCGAGCACCGCGTACGGGAAGCCGGGGCCCGCGTGCAGCGCGGCGCCGTCCAGTACCGCCGGGCGGACGTCGGCACAGCGTCCGGCCAGGTGCGCAGCGTGGTTGCGGCCGCCGCTGCGCAGGGTGCCGTAGACGAAGAAGGGCAGGTCCTCCTCGGACTCGGACACGGGTTCGACCTCCTGGCTGGGGAGCGCCCACGGTACGTCCTCCGGTCCGATTCGTGATACCGACTGGCGCACCAGGTCGTCGATGCGCTGTCATATCGGATGTTCGGCCAGCACCGTCCTAGGGGGACACACATGACATCGCCCGCTTCATCCCAACCAGCCACCGCCCCCGGTCCCGCCCCCGCCACGCCTTCCACCAGCCTGTCCACCACAACCCCCTCCACAACCCCCTCCACCACCCCCTCCACCAGCCCGTCCCCGCTCGGCGACGCCCGCCCCGCCGCCCGCCTCGGCGGCGCGGTCTGGCTGGCCCTCGCCGTCGTCTACGTCGTCTGGGGCTCGACCTACCTGGCGATCCGGATCGCTGTGGAGACGATGCCCTCGTTCCTCTCCGCCGCCGCCCGTTTCCTCACCGCGGGCCTCCTGCTGGCCGGCTACCTGCTGGTGCGCCAGGGCCCGGCCGGGCTGAAGGTGAGCGGACGCCAGCTGGCCTCCGCCGCCCTGGTCGGCGTGCTGCTGCTGACCGGTGGCAACGGACTGGTGGTCCTGGGCGAGACCTCCGTGCCCTCCGGCCTGGCCGCTCTGCTGGTGGCGGCCGTCCCGCTGTGGATGGTGGTGCTGACGGCCTTCGGCGGTGAGCGTCCGAAGCCCGCCGAGCTCGCCGGTGTGCTGCTCGGGCTGGTCGGCCTCGGTGTGCTGTCGGCCCCGGCGATCGGTGGGTCCATCAAGCCGCTCGGCGTGATCCTGATCATCTGCGCCACGCTGCTCTGGTCGGCCGGCTCCTTCGCGAGCAAGAAGATCCCGCTGCCGGGCAACGTGCTCGCCGCGAGCGCGTACCAGATGCTGGCCGGCGGCCTCTGCGATCTGCTGATCGGACTGGTCCGCGGTGAGCAGCACGGGCTGGACCTGGCGACCGTCTCCGGCCGGTCCTGGCTGGCCCTCGCCTACCTGGTGGTGTTCGGCTCGCTGGTCGCCTTCACCGCGTACGCCTGGCTGCTGCGCTCCGCCCCGCTGACGCTGGTCGGCACGTACGCGTACGTGAACCCGGTGGTCGCGGTGCTGCTGGGCTGGCTGATCCTGGCCGAGCCGCTGACCGGCCCCACCCTGGCGGGCGGGGCGATCGTGGTCGCGGGCGTCTGCCTGGTGGTGAGCGTCAGCCGGCGGCCGCGGCGTTCTGCGCGCCCGGGGCGTCCTGCGCGTCCTGCGCGTTCGCGTCCGTCGAAGGTGTCGTCCGGGCGTAGGTGAGGATGACGTTCCCACGCTCGAAGACCCGGCTGTCGGTGAGCGTGAAGGTGCGCGGTTCGAAGCCCGTGCGGAACAGCGGGATGCCCGACCCGGCCACCACCGGGTACTGCTTGATGATCAGTTCGTCGATCTCGGGCAGCAGCCGGCCGGCCAGGTCGGCGCCCCCGCAGAGCCAGATGCCGAGCCCGTCCTCCTGCTTGAGCCGGCGGACGACGCTCAGCGGGTCCTCGGCGGTGACCTCCACCGCGGGGTCCGGGCTCGACTCCAGGGTGCGGGAGAAGACGATCTGCCGCAGGTGGGCGTACGGGCTGGTGAGGCCGACGGCCAGCCCGACGTCGTAGCTGCCGCGCCCCTGGAGCACGGTGTCGAAGCGCTTGTTGGGTGCCTCCGCGATGCCGACCGCCGTGCGGCCGGGGGTGGGGATGGTCTCCGGGTACTCGGTGAAGAGCGTCGGGGCGAAGTCCTCGGTGAGGTGCGGCATGAAGAAGTCGAAGTCACCGTTCGGGGCTGCGATGAAGCCGTCGATGGTGGTGCCGACGAAGTAGCTGAGCTTGCGCATTCAGGTCCTCGGGATCGATGAACGGGATCGGGACGCGGCGCGGGCCGTCCAGGCCTGCTCCATGAACCACGACAATTATAGTACTCCGGTCGTAGTGGTTGCCAGGGGTCTCCTGAAATCAAGGGGTTCCTGAAACAAGGAATCTCCTGAAACCGGCTCCTCGAGCCCATGTCGCCCCGATCCGGTACCGCCCCGAGTCCCGGAAGTCCGCAGGAGGCAGAATCGGCCCATGGTCCAGAACCCCGCCCGCCGCACCGCCCTCGCCGACGCCGCCATCGAGGTCCTCGCCCACGAGGGCGCCCGCGGCCTCACCTTCCGCGCGGTCGACGTCCAGGCCGGCGTCCCCAAGGGCACGGCCTCCAACTACTTCGCCAGCCGGGACCACCTGCTCCACCAGACCGCCCGGCACATCCACCACCGGATCATCCCGGACCCGGCGATCATCGACGAGCTGATGCGCGCCCCCCGCGACCGCGCCCTGGTCACGGCCCTGATGCACGAGCTGATCCGCCGCGTCAGCGCCGACCGGGCCGGCTACCTCGCGATGCTCGAGCTGCGTCTGGAGGCCACCCGCCGCCCGGACCTGCGGGCCCAGCTCACCCGCACCATCCGGGACGACCTGGAGGCCAACATCGCCTACCACCTGGGCGAGGGCCTCCCCGGCGACCGGGAGGCCGTCATCGTGCTCTACCTCGCCATGACCGGCCTGATCATCGAACACCTCACCCTGCCCGAGGTGTTGGGCGTCGACGGCCTCGCGGCGCTGGTCGACACCATCGTCGAGCGGATCGTCCCGGCCGCCTGACCGGGACGATCCTTCGCTCCGTCCCGTCCGTAAGTCCGGCTCAGAAGCCGTGCGGGGGCTTGCCTGTCCACCAGTTGCCGGGTGCGTCCGGGTCGCGGCTGGTCCAGTACTCGATGATCGCGTTGGTGAACTCGGCCGCGGACAGCACGCCGTCGCCGTCGGTGTCGAGGTGGCGGAAGGCTTCGTCGGCGTCGTCGCGGCCGAGGCCGGCGAAGTGGCCGCGCTGGAAGACGAAGAACTCGCCCGCGTCCACGGTTCCGCTGTGGTCGGCGTCGGCGACGGCGAGGAAGGCCTCGGCGAGCGCGCCGAGGATGTCCCGGGCGGCCTCGGGGTCGTCGGCGAGCGAGCCGGTCGAGGCGGTGAACTGCTCGCGGGTGATCGCCTCGGTGCCGGCGGGCAGTCGCGCGAGGTGGAGGTCGTGCCAGATCGTCAGGTAGGCGCGGACGATGACGGCTTCCGCCTCCGAGCCCTCCTGGTGGCCGAGCGAGCGGGCCACCGAGTGGCCCATCAGGACGTGGTCCCGTTCGGTGAGCAGGCCGTCGCCGTCGGCGTCGAGGTGATCGAAACCGTGGTGAATCTTCGCGTTGAGCAGGTCGTCCGACAATGTGCCCCCTCGGGCTGGCGATTCCTACGTCTGCTATGTCACATCGCCTGCACGCTAACGCCTTGAGCCGGAATCGCGCAGCAGAACGAAGGGCGAATGCCTGCGCGAGCGCGGTCGGTGGGATCAGGGGTGGTGGGAGCGGGTCATCTGGCACCGGTGAAGGCTGGCGACGACCTGGCGGGGGTCGCCGGGCGCGGCGAAGTCGGTGGGCGTGCTGCGTGGACCGTTCCGCCGCACGTTACTGAGCGCCGTCGGCCGTATCCGGAAAGCCCGCCGCCGGTTCGCACATGCGGGTGACCGGCTGCTGATTCCCCCGCGCACCCGAGTGCCGGCCTGCTAAGCGTGCCCTCAATCCTCCGGGTGGTCAGTTCTCCTGGGGCCATCCCCCCTGGTGGTCAGTCCTCCTGGTGGTCGGCCCAGACGTACGTCTCCGGCAGCAGGTCCAGCACCGGTACGGTGCGCAGCTCGGACCCCTGCCCGACGATGATCCGCACCTGCGGGAAGTAGTCCAGCAGCGCCTGGCGGCAGCGCCCGCACGGCGGGATCACCCCGCGCTCCCGGTCGCCGACCGCCACGACGGTGGTGAGCTCGTACGCCCCCTGCCCGGCCGCCGCCCCGATGAGCACCAGCTCCGCGCAGGGCCCGCCGGTGAAGTGGTAGGCGTTCAGGGCGGTGACGATCCGCCCGTCGGCATTGCGCCCGGCGGCCGCCACGGTGTGGTTGTCGCCCCGCGCGTACCGCCGCGCCACCTCCTGGGCTGCCTCGACGAGCTCCGTGTCCACGGGTGCCTGGTTGCTGGTGGACATATTCGCTACACCTCTTTGATCGGACCTGACAGGCTTCGATCATGAACCGCCCGCCCCTGATCGTGCCAACCCTTTCCGCCGGCCCCTTCACCCTGCGCCCCTGGCGCCTCACCGACCTGCCGGTCATCCGGGAGGCCGCCGCCGACCCGTACATCCCGCTGGTCACCACCGTTCCGGCCGCGTACGACGAGGCGGCCGGGCGGGCCTTCGTCGAGCGGCAGTGGGCGAAGGCCGCCGACGGCGCCGGCTGCTCCTTCGCGGTCGCCTGCCAGGCGGACGGGGGAGGGGCGGGCGGCGGGGCAGAAGCGGACGGGGCAGAGGCGCCGGACCGGGCCGTGGGCTTCGTCGGCCTGTTCCCGCAGCCCGACGACCGTGCCTCGATCGGCTACTGGACGGCTCCCTCGGCGCGCGGCGGGGGCGTGGCGGGCCACGCGCTGCGGGCCGTCGCCGACTGGGCGCTGGACGAACTGGGCCTGGCCCGGCTGGAGCTGTCCATCGAGCCGTGGAACACCGGATCGCTGCGCGCCGCCGAGCGGACCGGCTTCCGCCGCGAGGGCCTGTTGCGCTCCCACCGCACGATCGGCGGGGAGCGCCGCGACATGTACCTCTACGCGCTCCTCCCCGACGACCCGCGCTGACCCCGCGAGCGAAGCCGCCCGGGCGGGCCGCCCGCGTGAGCCGTCGGCGAGGAACCCCGCCCGCGAGGAACCGGCCCGCGCGGACCGCCCGCCCCACCCCGCCTCAGTGCACCGCCGCCAGCAGCTCCCGGGTGTACTCGGTGTGCGGCGCGGCGAACAGCCGGTCCCGGTCGGTGGACTCCACCAGCCGGCCCCGGTGCATGACCGCCACCCGGTCGCAGAAGTGCCGGACCACGGCGAGGTCGTGCGAGACGAACAGGAAGGCCACGCCGAGGCGTTCGCGCAGCTCCATCAGCAGGTTGAGCACCTGTGCCTGCACCGACACGTCGAGTGCCGAGACCGGTTCGTCCGCGATGATCAGGCGCGGCTGCGGGGCCAGGGCCCGGGCGATGCCGATCCGTTGGCGCTGCCCGCCGGAGAATTCGTGCGGGTAGCGGTCCAGGTGTACGGCGTTCAGTCCGACCTGCTCCAGCAACTCGGCGGACCGCTCCCGCCGTTCGGCCGGGGTCAGCGGGGTGTGCAGGCGCAGCGGGGTGTCGAGGGTCTGGGCGACGGTACGGCGCGGGTTGAGCGAGGCGTACGGGTCCTGGAAGACCAACTGGATCTCGCGGCCGAGCCGGTGCCGCAGCTCCCGGTCCGGGCGGGTGACGTCCAGGCCGTCGTACAACACCCTTCCGCTGGTCGGCCGTTGAAGGCCGGCCAGGACCCGCGAGGTGGTGGACTTGCCGGAGCCGGACTCGCCGACCAGCCCGACCGTCTCGCCGGGCGCGATCCGCAGGCTGACGCCCTCGACCGCCCGGACCGGCTCGGCCCGCAGGTCGGGGAGGCGCCACCCTCCGGGGAAGCGGCGCCTTCCGGGGAGGCGCCGTCGCCCGGGGAAGTGCACGGTGAGGTCCTCCACCTCGACCAGCCATCGCTCGGGTCGCTCGACGACCCTCGGCCGGTACGCCCGCGAGGGTGACGGACCATCAACTGTCGGCAGCGACATGCCCGGTACGGAGTCCAGTGGGAGCGTGGCCCCCACGAGTGCCCGGGTGTACGGCTCGCGCGGCACGGTCAGCAGTTCGGCGGTCGGCGCGGACTCGATCCGGACGCCGCCGCGCAGCACCAGCGTGCGGTCCGTCGTCCCGGCGACGACGCCCAGGTCGTGGCTGACCAGCAGCACGGCGGTGCCGTGCTCGCGCTGCAACTCGCCCAGCAGGTCGAGGATTTGCCGCTGGACGCGGGCGTCCAGGGCGGTGGTCGGCTCGTCGGCGATCAGCAGCTGCGGATCGTTCATCAGCGCCATCGCGATCATCACGCGCTGGCGCATCCCGCCCGAGAACTGGTGCGGGTAGTCGCGCACCCGGGCCGTCGGGATGCCGACCCGGTCGAGCATCTCGGCCGCCCGTCGACGGGCCTCGGCGCGGCCCGTCCCGGGGTGGTGCAGTCGGTACATCTCGGCGAGTTGGGCGCCGACGCCGTGAAAGGGGCTGAGCGAGGTGAGCGCGTCCTGGAAGACCAGTGCGGCCCGGCCGCCCCGTACACCGCGCAGCGTGTCCTCCCCGGCGCCCACCAACTCCTGCCCGCCCAGCCGGATCGACCCGGTGACGGTGGTGGTGCGCGGGTCGTGCAGGCCGAGGACGGCGAGGCCGACGGTCGACTTGCCGGAGCCCGACTCTCCGACCAGGCCCAGGACTTCACCCGGGCCGAGGTCGAAGGAGAGTCCCTGGACGGCGGTCACGGGCGCACCACCGCGCGGATCGGCGAAGGTGACGGTCAGGTCGCGCACACTCAGCACAGGCTGGGCGCCGCTCGCATCGCGCACTCTCAGCACGGGCTCGGCACCGCTCACGTCGGCACCCGGAACATCGGACTTCATCACAGGACTCCCCTCAGCTCAGCCGGACACGCGGGTCGAGCCAGGCCACCACGAGGTCGGCCAGCGTGACGAACAGCACCACGAAGCAGGCGGCCAGCAGCACCGCGCCGACCACGGCGGGCAGGTCCTGCCCGGCCACGGCCTGCGCGGCGAACCGCCCGACCCCGTTCAGTCCGAACACGGTCTCGGTGATCACCGCCCCGCCGAGCAGCGCCCCGGCCTCCAGCCCGAGCAGCTGCACCAGCGGCCCGGCGGCGCCGCGCGAGGTGTACTTGAGGTGGGCGCGCAGCTGTCCGAGGCCCTTGCCACGGGCCGTGCGGACGTACTCCTCGTTCATCGTCTCCAGCAGCTGCGAACGCGAAAGCCGGGCGAAAACGGCCGAGTTGACGAAGCCGAGGACGAGCCAGGGGAGCAGCATCCCGCCCGCCCAGGCCGCCGGGTCCTCGGCCGGCGCGGTGTACGAGGGCAGCGGCAGAAGGCCGGTGGAGTAGACCAGGAGCCACTGCGCGAGGTATCCGAGGAAGTAGATCTGCACGCTGGCGCCGACCAGGGTGAAGCCGGACAGCAGCCGGTCGGTCCGCCGTCCGTGTCGCAGCGCGGAGACGAAGCCGGCGCCGAGGCCGAGCACCAGCAGGACGGCCAGCGCCCCGGCGGTCAGCGAGAAGGTGACCGGCAGGTGGTCGGCCAGCGCCTCACTGACGGGCTGGTGCAGTCGGTAGGAGTAGCCGAGGCAGGGCGCGGCGCAGTGGAGGGCCGAGCCGTCCACGTCGTTGATGTCCCGCCCGGCGACGACCCCGACCAGGTAGTCGGTGTACTGGGCGAGGAGCGGCTGGTCCAGGCCCATGCTCTGGCGCACCGCCGCGACCTGTCCGCTGTCGCAGCGCGGGCCGCAGGCGGCGCGGGCGGGGTCGGCGGGTGCGGCGTAGAAGAGGGCGAAGGCGGCGGCGGAGACCGCGACCAGGACGGCGAGGGCCTGGACGGTCCGCCGCAGGACGAAGGAGAGCATGGTCGGTCCGGGGGTCGACGTGGCAGGGGAAGGAGACGACGGGGGAAGGAGACGACGGGGGAGCGGGGCCCGCGCCCCGCCCACCGGCAGGGGGTGGGAGCGGGCCCCGTCCACTCAGGACGTCAGGTACAGCTCAGGACTTCAGGTACAGCCAGGCCAGCGAGACCGTCCCGTAGATCGGGTGGATGAACGCCCCGCCGACGTTGCTGCCGCGCGGCTGGCTGACGGTCGGGTAGGCGAACGGCAGCACCGGCAGGTCCTTCATCACTGTCTGCTCCAGCGCGTACAGCTCCTTGGCCTTGGCGCGCGGCTCGCCGATCCGGTTGATCCGGTCGATCTCCTTCTCCACCTCCGGGTTGCGGTAGCGCGCGGAGTTGATGTCGCCGCCGGCGCGGCCGTCGAAGGAGAACGGGATCAGCGTGGACGGGGTGGGCCAGTCGACCGACGAGGTCTCCTCGAACAGGTCGTACGGGGAGTCGGCGCGGTGCACCTCGTCGAGGAAGGCCTTGGGGTCGATCGGCTTGGGCACGACGGTGATCCCCGCCTTGGCGAAGCCGTCCACCAGGACCTGTGCGACGCGCTGCCCGTTCGGCGTGTTCTTGTACCCGTAGGTGAGGCTGCCCGGCGCCTGCTTGGCCTTGGCGAGTTCGGCCTTGGCGGCCTCCGGGTCGCCTTCGGGCTTGGCCGGGTAGAGGTCGTACTTCTGCCAGTCGATCAGCGCGGGCGAGCTGAGCGTGGTGGCCGGTTCGCCGGTCCGGGCGCCGCCCTGGACCTGGCGGGCCTGCTGACGCGGGTAGGCCAGGTTCAGGGCCTTGCGGACCTCGAGGTCCGGCACCCGCTCGTTGTTGATCACCAGCTGGGTGACGAAGGCGCCCTGGCGGCCGGAGACGACCAGTTCCTTGGCCTTCGGGTCGGTGTCGGCCGTCTGGTACAGCTCGGGGGAGAGGGTGTCGGCGGCGGTGGTGGCGTTGGCGCCGCCGTCCCGCCCGGAGAGGATCTCCTGGTTGAGGTTGAGCGCCTCCTTGCCGTACGTGAAGACGAACTTGTCCGGGTACTGGTTGCGGATCGGGTCGGTCTCGGGCTTCCACGCCGGGTTGCGCTCCAGCACCATCCGGGTGTTCTGGACGTGCTCGACGATCCGGTACGGGCCGGTGGCGAACGGCCGGCGGTCGTAGTCCGTCCCGGTGTCCTTGTCCCGGCGCACCGGCGAGGAGGAGGACTGCGCGGCCATGTACGGGACGTCGGCCTGCGGTTGCGGGAAGTGGAAGACGACGGTGCGCTCGTCCGGGGTCTCGATCGCGGCCAGGTCGCCGTCCTGCGGGCCCGCGTACTGGGCGCGCGCCGCCTCGTAGTTCGCCTCGCCGGTGAGCCACTGCGGCCAGTAGGGCGGGCCGACCTCGTAGCCCTTGCCGAAGGTGCGTTCGATGCCGTACTTGACGTCCTGGGCGGTGATCGGCTTGCCGTCCTCCCAGGCCACGCCCTGCTTGAGCCGGTACGTCCAGGTGCGCCCGCCGTCGGCGGAGGTGCCGGTGTCGGTGGCCAGGTCGCCGACCAACTTGGCGTTGCCGTCCACAATCTGATATTGCGTCAGCTGGCGCCCCCAGAGCAGCGAGGCGTTGTAGGTGGCGCCCGCGTAGACCTTCTGCGGGTCGAGGTGGCGGAACTCGACGCTGTTGTACACGTTCAGCGTGCCGCCCGCGCGGGCGCCCGGGACGGCGGGGGCCGGCCCGGCGCTGTCCTGCTCGGTGCCGAACACGGCGGTCAGCGGGAATGTGGCGGCTTCATTTCGCCGCAACACCGGCGTCGCAAAAGAAACGGACATAAGATGACAAATCGGACCGGGCGTTCCGCATTCTGAGACCTCCGCCACAGTCCGTCCGATGTTGATACGATCCCGGTGGGCTGCGACTGGCGCGTAGGGATGGAATCAACCATCGGGAAGCGGCCTCGTGAAACCTCACGTGAAGTTGCCGAGCGCCTGGGCCATCCGCATCCCCGTCAGGAGACCGCCTTGGCCCAGCAGCCCCACACCGCCGCGACCCCCGCCGCCGACACCGCCTTCCGCAGCGCCCTCGACGTGGTCGCCGCCGTCGAACCGCGGATCGCCGCCGCCATCGGCCGGGAACTCGCCGACCAGCGCGCCTCGCTGAAGCTGATCGCCAGCGAGAACTACGCCTCCCCGGCCGTCCTCCTCGCCATGGGCAACTGGCTCAGCGACAAGTACGCCGAGGGCACCGCCGGCCGCCGCTTCTACGCGGGCTGCCGCAACGTCGACACCGTCGAGACCCTCGCCGCCGAGCACGCCCGCGAGCTGTTCGGCGCCGACCACGCCTACGTCCAGCCGCACTCCGGCATCGACGCCAACCTCACCGCCTTCTGGGCCGTCCTGTCCCAGCGGGTCGAGAGCCCGGCTCTCGAGCGGGCCCGGGTCCGCAACGTCAACGACCTCACCGAGGAGGACTGGGCACAGCTGCGCCACGAGCTCGGCAACCAGCGCATGCTCGGCATGTCCCTCGACACCGGCGGCCACCTCACCCACGGCTTCCGCCCCAACATCTCGGGCAAGATGTTCGAGCAGCGCAGCTACGGCACCGACCCGGCCACCGGCCTGATCGACTACGACGCGCTGCGCGAGACCGCCCGCGAGTTCCGCCCGCTGATCATCGTCGCCGGCTACTCCGCCTACCCGCGGCTGGTCAACTTCCGTCTGATGCGCGAGATCGCGGACGAGGTCGGCGCCACCCTCATGGTCGACATGGCGCACTTCGCCGGCCTGGTCGCGGGCAAGGTGCTGACCGGCGACCACGACCCCGTCCCGCACGCCCACATCGTCACCACGACCACCCACAAGTCCCTGCGTGGCCCGCGCGGCGGCATGGTGCTCTGCACCGCCGAGCTGGCCGAACACGTCGACCGCGGCTGCCCGCTGGTGCTCGGCGGCCCGCTCTCGCACGTCATGGCCGCCAAGGCCGTCGCCTTCGCCGAGGCCCGCCGCCCCGAGTTCCAGGCCTACGCCCACGCCGTCGTCGCCAACGCCCAGGCCCTCGCCGAGGGCCTGCTGCGCCGCGGCACCAAGCTGGTCACCGGCGGTACCGACAACCACCTCGTCCTCGCCGACGTCTCCGGCTACGGCCTGACCGGCCGGCAGGCCGAGGCGGCACTGCTCGACTCGGGCATCGTCACCAACCGCAACTCCGTCCCGCAGGACCCCAACGGTGCCTGGTACACCTCCGGCATCCGCCTCGGCACCCCCGCCCTCACCACCCGCGGCCTCGGCGCTGCCGAGATGGACGAGATCGCCGAACTGATCGACACCGTCCTGCGCGCCACCATCCCCACCACCGCCGCCAACGGCACCCCGTCCAAGGCCGGTTACACCCTCGACGCCGCCCTCCGCGACGCCACCGCCAAGCGCGCCGCCGACCTCCTCACCCCGTACCCCCTCTACCCGGGCATCGACCTCGCCTGACGACCGCCCGGAACACGGGGAGCCCCCACACCCCCACACCCCCCGCACGCCGCCGGGAACGCCCGGGGCCGCCGGCACCTCCGCCGACGGCCCCGGGCGACACCCGATTCCGCTAGTACTGCAGCGACTTGTACTGCAGGAACTCCTCCAGCCCGTGGCGGCCCAGTTCGCGGCCGAGGCCGGAGTCCTTGTAGCCGCCGAAGGGCGCGAGGGGGTTGAAGCGGCCGCCGTTGAGGTCGACCTGGCCGGTGTCGAGGCGGCGGGCGAAGGCGGCGGCGGTGTCGGTGTCGCGGGCCCAGACGCCGCCGGCCAGGCCGTACGGGGTGCCGTTGGCGAGTTCGACGGCGTGGTCCTCGTCGCGGTAGGCGAGGATCACCAGGACCGGGCCGAAGACCTCCTCCTGGGCCACCGCCATCTCCGGTGTCACGTCGGCGAGTACGGTCGGGCGGACGTAGAAGCCGGTGGGCAGTTCGGCGACGGACTCCGAGCCGCCGACGACCAGCCGGGCGCCCTCGGCCAGCGCGCCGTCGATGTAGCCGCGCACCCGGGCCAGCTGCTTGGCGTTGACCACCGGGCCGATCCGGGTCTGCGGGTCGGTGGGGTCGCCGGGCACGTACGGGGCGGCGGCCTTGGCGGCTCGCGTGATCGCCTCCTCGTACTGGTCCTCGTGCACCAGCAGGCGGGTCCAGGCGCTGCAGGTCTGGCCCGAGTTGGCGAAGACGCCGGCGACGTTGGTCTTGACCGCGCGGGTGATGTTGGCGCCCGGCAGGACGACGTTGGCCGACTTGCCGCCGAGCTCCAGGGCGACCCGCTTGAGGCCCCGGCCGGCCGTCTCGGCGACCTGCCGGCCGACGGCGGTGGAGCCGGTGAACGAGACCACGTCCACCCCCGGGTGGGCGATGAGCGCCGCGCCCGCCAGTTCCCCGGTGCCGGTGACGAGGTTGAACACGCCGGCCGGGAACCCGGCCTCGTGCACCAGGCGGGCGAACAGCCGGGCCACCAGCGGGGTGTCCTCGGCCGGCTTGAGGACCACCGGGCAGCCGGCCGCCAGGGCGGGGACGACCTTGGCCACGATCTGGTGCAGCGGGTAGTTCCACGGCGTGATCGCCGCGACCACCCCGGCCGGCTCGGCGTGTACCACCGAGTTGCCGATCCGCTCCTCGAAGGGGTGCTCGGCGAGCAGGGTCAGGTAGGAGGTCGCCACGGTCAGCGGCAGCCCGGCGTGCACGGCGGCGGTGAAGCCGACCGGGGCGCCCAGTTCGGCGACGACCGTCTCGGTGATCTCGTTCTGTGCGGCGGCGAGCCCGTCGCGCAGCCGGGTCAGCAGGTCCAGCCGCTCCTCGCGGGTGGTCGCGGCCCAGCTCCGGGCGGCCCGGCGGGCTGCCGCCACCGCCGCGTCGACGTCGGTCGTCCCGCCGGCCGGCACCGTGGCGAGCACCTGCTCGGTCGCCGGGTTCAGGACGGCGATCGAGCCGGGGTCCCCGGAGGGCCGCCAGGCGCCGTCGATGTACTGGTCGCTGTACTCCGCGTACTGCTGCACCGGTTGTCCTCTCATCAGCTCAGCCGCTTGACTGACAGTGCTGGTCGGAGGCCAGTCAAAACGGCCGGGCAGCCGCGCGCAAGAGCCCATCCGGCCCGGCAACTTGCCGGTTCCACGGGGCAGAACCGTGCGGTGCACTCGTCGAACCGCTCGATGCCCGCCTCGGCTCGCCGCGCGTCCAGCCGCTCCGGGTCCTCGCACGGCCACGGCACCGGCCTGCCATCCGCCACCGCGCCGATCCGGGTGCCGCAACGCTGCTCCCGGCCCTCGTTGACGAGGACCGCCCGCCACCACGCCGGGCGCGCGAACCGAGACGGAGGCCATCCTCGAAGAAGGTGACCAGGAGGCCCCGGACCAGGCAGAACGGAGGTACACGAAGCCCGGTTCCGCACGGAACTGCCCTCCGGTCCCCGGCGTCCTTGTCCTCGTCCATCGACGGGCGATCAGGGGGGACAGCGACAGTGGATCCGGACAAAGCACTCGAACTCGTCGTCAGGCCAAGCGATCTGACGGCAAGTGGGCAGAGTGCCCAGCAACTGGCGCAGGCCGTCCCGGGCGAGGACCAGGCGCTGACCGAGGCGAGCGGAAAGGCCGAGGGCGGCCTCAAGGGCTGGACCACCGCGACGGCCCTGCACAACTGCACCGCCAACTGGGCCGCGCTGCTGAACAGTCTGGCGGGCGACCTCGGCCGGTACGGGACCAAGCTGCAGCAGATCGCGCAGTCCTACGGGTCGAGCGACCGCAACATCGCCGACGACCTGGACGGCACCGCCGCCCGGACGGCCGCCAGCACCTCCCCGTCCACGCCCGGCCCGTCCAGACCGGACCCGTTCAACACGGTGATCGTCGGCGACCAGTCCTCGAAGGGACGGTGACCGTGGACATCGCGACGCTCCACGACGCCGACCTCAACGACCTGGCCGGCGCCAAGAACGCCTACGAAGCCCTGGCCGGCAAGTTCGCCGAGCACATCGACGTCTGGCAGAGCACCGTCGTCAACCGGCTGTCGGGCTGGACGGGCACGACCGCCACCCAGGTCTTCGGCGACCTCCAGGCCTTCACCACCAAGCTGCAGAACGCGCACGAGGAACTCGTCTTCGTCAGCCGCTCGTTGAGCGCCGCCGGCGAGGCCTTCGCACTGGCGCAGTCCCACCTGGTGGCCGCCCTCGACGACGCCAAGGCGGACGGTCTCACGGTGGCCCCCGACGGTCAGATCAGCTGGGGTCCCGCCCCCGGTCAGCCCGGGGGCACCCAGGCGGCCTCGGCCGACGACGCCATACGCAAGCGGGCGGAGGACATCAGCGCGCGGATCACCGCGGCCCTCAACGAGGGAGCCCAGGCGGACCGGGCGATCACCGGCCAGCTGAACCGCTTCGCCCAGCACGCCGCCGACGGCACCGGCCTGACCGGCGCGGCGGTCGCGGCCGACCGGGCCGCGGACGACGCGACGGACCACGTCCCGCCGGCCGGCACCAAGCCCGCGGACGTCAAGACCTGGTGGGACGGTCTGACGTCGGCCCAGCAGCAGCGGCTGATCCTCAACCACCCCGACCAGGTCGGCAATCTCGACGGCATCCCCGCCGCTGCCCGGGACCAGGCGAACCGGACCAACCTGACCCGGGCCCAGTCGGACCTCCGCACCCAGCTCGCCGCCCTCGACCAGGCCGAGCCGACCTCCTGGGTGGGTACGCCGGGCGGCGCCGCCAAGAACCCGGAGCACGTGGTCTGGGAGGCCCAGCGCAAGGGCCTGGAGGACGAGTTGCACGGCCTCCAGACGCTCCAGGACCGCCTCGCCCAGCCCGTGACCGACAGCAACCCGCGGCCGTACCTGCTCCGGCTCGACGCCGCGGCGGTGGGCGGCCGCGCGATCCTGGCCCTGAACGACCCGGACACCGCCGACCACGTGGCCACCTTCGTGCCCGGCACCGAGTCCCGGCTCGGCGGCGTCGGCGGCACCATGGACAAGGCCAAGGAGATGTACCGCAGCGCGGAACAGTCCAGTCCGGGCGCCAAGGTCTCCACGATCGCGTACGTGAACTACGCGGCGCCCCAGACCGCCTCGCCCACGCTCGGGGCGCCCGTCCCGGACGCGGCCTACGAGGGCTACGCCAAGGACGCCGAGCAGGACCTGTTCAACTTCCAGTCCGGCCTGCGCGCCACCCACCAGGGCACGCCGTCCCACAACACCATCATCGGGCACAGCTACGGCAGCACCGTGGTCGGCTACACCATGCGCGACAAGGGACTGCCGGTGGACACCGTGATCTTCGCCGGGAGTCCCGGCGTCGGCGTCGAACGGGCCGCCGACCTCAACACCGACCTCGGGAACGGCACCAAGATCGACCCCGGCCACGTCTACACCGTGCTCGGCGGCAAGGACTCGATCACGGACTGGACCCCGGCGATCGACATCGACAACCTCGACCCGACCAGCGACGACTACCACCTGCGGTTCGGCCGGGACCCGATGAACCCGGCCTTCGGCGCCCAGCACCTGCCGGCCCAGGACACCGACCACGACCACTACTGGAACGCGAACACGCCGTCCTGGAAGGCGTTCGGCCAGGTCATCGCGGGACAGCCGGTCACATGATCCGACCCACCCACCCCCGGCGGACCGCCGCGCTCGGCCTGCTGCTGCCCGCCACCCTCCTCGCCCTCGCCGCCTGCGGCAGCGACACCCCGTCGATGCGGCTCGGCCGGGCCGAGGAGAAGGTCCGGGCCTACGCCACCACCGCGCTCGCCGCAGTCCCCGGGAAGGACGCGGCACGGGTGTCCGCACCCCAGCCAGACAGGGACGAGTGCGCTCCCGGGCCGGTCGGCTCGACCCCGACCTACCTGCCGTACCTGACCTACGACCTGAGCGGGCTGTCGGCCTCGAAGGCGTCGGAGGTCTTCGAAGCGGTACGGCAGCGGCTCGCGCAGGACGGGTTCGCCGTCCGGCACCGTGACGACCGGCGGCTCGACCTCGCCAAGGGCTCCGACGAGTTCACCGCCTCGGTGGTGCTCGGCGAGCCCGACACCGCCCCGGACACCTTCCACCTGACCGTCCGGGCCTCCTGCGTGCCGGCGGACAAGCCCTGACCGCCGGCACGCCTGAAGGCAGGCAAGTCCTGAAGGCGGGCAAGCCCTGAAGCCGGGCAAGTCCTGCGGGAACGCCGAAGGGCCGGTACCCGACCGGCCCTTCGACATGTCACCCGATTCGGAGACTCAGCGGCTCAGACCCGCGAAGGCTCGCCCGCCTCGGCGGGAGCCGAAGCGTCCTCGGCGAGCTCCGCCTCCGCCATCTCCTGCCGGACCGCGGCCAGCGAGGGGTTGGCCCAGGCGCTGGCGACGCCCCAGTAGTAGAAGGCGAGCCCGATCGCGGCCACGATCAGCAGGTCCCAGCCCTCCGGCAGGTAGCCGTGCCCGCCGAAGTCGCTGCTGCCGGCCCACGAGACACCGGCCATCACGAACAGGTAGGCGACCATCCAGGCGCCCGCCGCGAGGTGCGGCTTCAGCTCGGCGAACGGCTTGCGCAGCTCGTACCAGGCCCAGATCGGCAGACCGGCGGCCATCAGCAGGATGACCTTGCCGGTGAGCGGCCAGCGGGCCCAGTACAGCACCAGCGAGCCGAAGACCATCGCGACCGGGGCGATGACCGGCATGGCGCGCAGCCGGACGGGGCGCGGCAGGTCGGGGGCGAGGCGGCGCAGAGCCATCACGGCGACCGGGCCGGTGATGTACGAGATCACGGTGGCCACCGAGACGATCTCGGCCAGCGAGCCCCAGCCGCGGAAGACCGCGAGGAACAGGAAGGCGACCACCAGGTTGAGCAGCAGCGCCGGGCGCGGGATGCCGGTCTTGGCGTCGACCTTGCCGAAGATCTTCGGCAGGTGGCCGTTCTCCTGCACACCGTGGATCATGCGCGAGGTGGTGGCGGCGTAGATCATGCCGGTACCGGACGGCGAGATGAAGGCGTCCGCGTAGAGCAGGATCGCGAGCCAGTTGATGCCCCAGGCGATCGCGAGGTCGGCCAGCGGCGAGGTGTAGCCGAGGCCGCTCCAGCCCTTGGAGAGGTCGCCGCTCGGGATGGCGCCGAGGAAGGCGATCTGCAGCGCGACGTAGATCACCAGGGCGATCAGGATCGAGCCGATGACGGCCTTCGGCAGCGACTTGCCGGGGTTGCGGGCCTCGCCGGCCAGGTTGAGCGGCGACTGGAAGCCGTTGAAGGCCCAGACGATGCCGGAGACCGCGACGGCGGTGAACACCGCGCTCCAGCCGTTCGGCGCGAAGCCGCCGTGGTCGGTGAAGTGCGCGGTGTCGAAGTGCGCGAGGAGCAGCGCGCCGGCGGTCAGCGTCGGCACGATGACCTTGAAGACGGTGATCGCCGTGTTGGTCTTGGCGAACAGCGTGATCGCGAACCAGTTCAGGATGAAGTAGACGACCAGCAGCACGCTGGCCAGGGCCACACCGCTGAGGGTCAGTTCCTGGCCGTCGAAGAGCCCCTTCGCCCAGCCGAAGTGCCAGGAGCTCATGTACTGGACGGAGGCGGTGGCCTCGCCCGGGATGACCGAGACGATGGCGATCCAGTTGGCCCAGGCGGCCAGGTACCCGGCCAGCGAGCCGTGCGAGTACTGGCCGTACCGGACCATGCCGCCGGCCTTGGGGAACATCGAGCCCAGCTCGCTGTAGGTGAGGGCGATGGTCAGCGCCACCGCGGCGCCGATCACCCAGGCGAGGATCGAGGCCGGCCCGGCGAGCCTGGCGGCCCGCTCGGCACCGAACAACCACCCGGATCCGATGATCGACCCCAGCCCGACCGCGGTCAGGCTGATGGTGCCGAGCGATCGGCGGTAGTTCTGGTGTGATGCCGTCGAGGATTCGGGCTCACTCAACGTATCGGTCCTTTCGCTCGGGGTTCATGGGGTGGTGTCGGTGTTTTTGCGGTTTTGAGTCCGTATTCCGGACAAACGCACAGCAGCTTATGGTCCAAAAACGGGCGAATACCTCAGAGGAAGCTCAAACCGTTCGATCGTTGCCATCTCGTGTCCGGTTTCCGGACCGGCGAGCACCTGCGGAGAGGCCGGCGCCACACCGCCACGGGAGGCTGCGGTCGGGGAGCGGCCGAAAGTCGGACGGGAACTCGGGCGGGAAAAAGAAAATTCCCCGCGGGTTCCTTTCGGATCCCACGGGGAATTCAGCTGTGTCCGAGGGGGGACTTGAACCCCCACGCCCGATAAAGGGCACTAGCACCTCAAGCTAGCGCGTCTGCCATTCCGCCACCCGGACAGGGTGTGTGCTTCGGAGGTTTTTCTCTCGCCCCCTCGGCGACAGAGAGAACATTACCAGGGTTCTGGAGTGCTTCTCACCTGCGCTTCCTCGGGTCCGGACCTCGAGGGGCGCCGAGGGGCCCGGAGACCTGCCCGGAGGCCCCGGGGTGCCCCGGGAGGCCCGCCGCACAGGTTGGTACAGCTGGCGAACACGCTCGAACCCCGCCCGAAGCGATGGCGACCGCGAAGGAACCGGTCGACTCCGGTAGCGCCAGCGATCGGTTCCGGTCGGAAGCGATCCGACACGGGCAAGTTGTCGACGGTGCCACAGTCGCCGGGACCGCTCTCCTAGCCTCTGTGGACCGAGGGCGCCATGAGCGGATCGCCTGATTCCCGGGTCGCGGACGAAGGGCGGCTGGACGTGGAGCAGATCAGCGGGACGGCGGAGGCCGAACCGAGACGCGGCAGTCCGGGGAACGGCCCCGCCGAGGGCCTGTGGCGCTTCCCGGTGCCCGCCGCCGAGGCTTCGGTGCCGCTCACCAGGCACGCGGTGCGCGACCGCCTGCTGGCCCAGGGCATGGCCGGGGTGCGCTACCAGGAGCTGGTGGACGACCTGCTGCTGATCGTCTCGGAGCTGGTGAGCAACGCGGTGACACACGCGGCCGAGCTCTCGCCCGAGGTGATCACCGAGCTGTCGGTGCGCGGGGGCTGGGTGCGGGTGTCGGTCGAGGACGGCGACCCGTACCGGCCCAAGGCGCTGGAGAACGACACCGGACGTACCGGCGGGCGCGGCCTGCTGCTGGTGAAGAGCGTCACGTTGCAGGCCGGCGGGGTGTGCGACGTCGAGCGGACCGGGGAGGGCGGAAAGGTCATCTGGGCCTCACTGCCCGTCCCCCCGGAGCCCGAGCGCTGACCGGTCCGCCGTAGACGAGCGACGCACCCGGACCGGCCGCCGGCCCCGCACCGGGACCGACCGCCTACCAGTCCCGCCCGGCGATCTCCCGGATCCCCGGCAGCGCCGCCTCGAAGACCGTCTCGAACCAGACCGAGAACGGCCGCTCGGCCCGCAGCTCCCGCAGCTCCTGCGCGGTCACGAAGGCGAAGTCGTCGACCTCGTCCGGGTTCGGCTCGACCGCGGCGGTGACCAGTCCCACGAAGAGGTGGTTCCACTCCCGCTCGATCAGCCCGGACGCCTCGTCCGGCAGGTCGTAGCGGACGGTGCCGGCCTCGCAGAGCAGCGCCGGGGCGACGCCCAGCTCCTCCGCGGTGCGCCGGGCGGCGGCGACGAAGGGCGGTTCGTCCGGGTAGGGGTGGCCACAGCAGGTGTTCGACCAGACGCCGGGGGAGTGGTACTTGCCGAGGGCCCGGCGCTGGAGCAGCAGGCGGCCCTGGCGGTCGAAGAGGAACACCGAGAAGGCGCGGTGCAGCCGGCCCGGCTGCTGGTGGGCCCAGAGCTTCTCGGCGGTGCCGATCGTGACGCCCTCGTCGTCGACCAGTTCCAGCAGGATCTCGGTGCCGGCCGCCGAGGCGGTCCGCGGGTCGGCCGACACGTCGGTCTCCACGTCGAGACCGGTGTCGATGTCGGCGGCGAAGTGGGTCGGGTCGGTCGGCAGACTCTGGGGCATGGGGCCTCTTTCCGGGAGCGGGAGCAACGGGAGCATCGGGTGCGTCCGGCGCACCGGGTGGCGCGGTGGACACAGCGGGGGCACCGGCGCCGGCGTCGGGCTCCAGTCTGCCGTATGGGTGGCGCCGGGTAGGGGTCCCACGCACAACCGGGCGGATCATGACACGGTGGAGTCGGAATCCGGGCAGAGAGGGGTCGGAGAAGCCCTCGTAAGAGTCACGATCGTCGCAGAATCGTTCGACGCACGTTCGGTGGTCGTTCGACCGGCCTGGCGCGGCCCGGCGCGGTCCGGAGCACTCCGGAGGACTCCGGAAGCGGCCCGGCGCGGACACCCGCCCCACCCGTACGCGAAACCCGCACGTGACCCGTACGCGACCCGCACGCGAGACCCGTACGCGGACACCCGCGCACGACCGCCCGCACGAACGCCGCCGCCACCGCCTGGTCACCCCTCCGTCACCGTCCCGTCTCCGGGCGCGTTCGGGCCGGTCGTCCAAGTCGCCTACCATCACATACGACACGGTGCCCGGATCTGTGCCGGCACCGGCGCGCCGCTGCCCGGCCCGGTCGCACCCCGTCCGGCGAAGCAGCGCCGCCGCCCCTCGGCACGGCCCGCGCGCACAGCACGACGGATCAGGAGACCCCGCATGATCGGCCTCGTTCTGGCAGCCGGCGCCGGCCGCCGGCTGCGCCCGTACACCGACACCCTGCCCAAGGCGCTGGTGCCGGTCGACGGGGAGCGGACCGTCCTGGACCTCACCCTCGGCAACTTCGCCGAGGTCGGACTGCGCGAGGCCGCGATCGTCGTCGGCTACCGCAAGGAGGCGGTGTACGACCGCAAGGACGCCCTGGAGAGCAAGTACGGCGTCAAGCTCCACCTGGTCGAGAACGACAAGGCCGAGGAGTGGAACAACGCGTACTCGCTCTGGTGCGCCCGCGACCTGTTCGGCGAGGGTCTGCTGCTGGCCAACGGCGACACCGTCCACCCGGCCTCCGTCCAGCGCACCATGCTGGAGGGTAACCAGCGTCTCCTCGACGGCGGCACCGCCCCCGGCATCCTGCTCGCCCTCGACACGGTGAAGAAGCTCGCCGACGAGGAGATGAAGGTCGTCGTCGACCCGGCCGCCGGTATGCGCCGCATCACCAAGCTGATGGACCCGGCCGAGGCGAGCGGCGAGTACATCGGCGTCACGGTGATCAACCCGTCCGCCGCCGCCGACCTGACCGACGCGCTGCGCGTCACCTACGAGCGCGACCCGCAGCTGTACTACGAGGACGGCTACCAGGAGATGGTCGACCGCGGCCTGCGGATCGACGTGCAGCCGATCGGCGAGGTCTCCTGGGTCGAGGTCGACAACCACGACGACCTGGCGAAGGCGCGGGAGATCGCGTGCCAGTACTGACCCGACTGGTCCCGTCGCCGCTGTTCGTGGAGATCCGCTCGGGCGCGCTGGACGCGCTCGGCGGGATCCTCGCGGACCAGCGGCTGTCGGCCTCGGGCCGGATCGCGGTGGCGATCAGCAACGGCTCCGGCGCGGCCATGCGCCGTCGCCTGGAGCCGGCCCTGCCGGGCGCCGACTGGTACAACGTGGACGACGGCAGCCTGGACAGCGCGGTGCGCCTGGCCGAGGCGATGCGCGGCGGGCACTACGACGCGATCGTCGGCCTCGGCGGCGGCAAGATCATCGACGCCGCCAAGTACGCCGCCGCCCGGGTCGGCCTGCCGTTGGTCGCGGTCGCCACCAACCTGGCCCACGACGGCATCTGCTCGCCGGTCTCCACCCTCGACAACGACGCCGGCCGGGGCTCCTACGGGGTGCCCAGCCCGATCGGCATCATCGTCGACCTGGACGTGATCCGGGAGGCCCCGCAGCGCTTCGTCGCGGCCGGCATCGGCGACGTCGTCTCCAACATCTCGGCCTGCGCGGACTGGGAGTTGTCGCACGCGGTCACCGGCGAGCCGGTGGACGGGCTGGCCGTCGCGATGGCCCGCTCGGCGGGCGAGAACCTGCTGCGGCACCCAGGAAACACTCAGGATCAGGACCTCCTGACAGCCCTCGCGGAAGCCCTGGTACTGTCCGGCATCGCGATGAACATCGCTGGCAGCACCCGGCCTTCGTCAGGCGCCTGCCACGAGATCTCGCATGCCCTGGACGTGCTGTATCCCAAGCGGTCCGCCCAGCACGGCGAACAGGTCGGCCTCGGTGCCGCGTTCGCCAGCTTCCTGCGGGGCGAGCGCGAGCTGACCGGTCTGATCGTGGAGCGCCTGGCGAGCCACGGGCTGCCGGTGACCGCCGCTCAGATCGGCTTCACCGAAGCGGAGTTCACCGAAGCGGTGCACTACGCTCCGAACACCCGCCCGGGACGCTTCACCATCCTTGAGCACCTCGACCTCTCCCCTTCCGCTATCAGGGACGCGTACGCCGACTATGTCCAAGCCCTCAACAGCTGACCCCTCCACCGCGGGCGCCGAACGGCCCCCGGTGGACCTGACCCGCCGGCCCTCGATCGAGGAGCTGCGCGCGGTGATCCACCCGGAGGGCATGCTCCAGCGCCGCAGCGCCGAGCACTGGGCCGGGCGTCTGTACATGCGGAGGATCTCGCTGCGGATCACCCGTGTGCTCTCCACCGTGACGGCGATCACGCCCAACGGCCTGACGTACCTGATGATGTGCACCGGCATCCTGGCCGGCGCCGCGCTGGTCGTGCCGGGCATCGCGGGCGCGGTCCTGGGTGCCCTGCTGATCCAGGTCTACCTGCTGCTGGACTGCGTGGACGGCGAGGTGGCCCGCTGGCGTCGGCAGACCTCGCTCACCGGCGTCTACCTGGACCGGGTCGGCCACTACATGTCCGAGGCGGCCCTGCTGACCGGCCTCGGCCTGCGCGCCACCGACCTGCTGCACCGCGAGGGCGGCGGCTCGCACTGGGAGTGGGCCTTCCTCGGCACGCTGGCCGCGCTCGGCGCGATCCTGATCAAGTCCGAGACGGACCTGGTGGACGTGGCCCGGGCCCGCACCGGTCTGACGGCCGTCGAGGACAGCGCCTCGGTGCCGCGCTCGGCCACCGTCGCCAAGGCCCGCCGGGCGGCCTCGCTCCTGAAGTTCCACCGCCTGGTCGGCGCGGTCGAGGCCTCGCTGTTCATCCTGGCCGCCGGGATCGCCGACACCGTGCACGGCGGGCTCTTCTTCACCCGGCTCGCGGTGGTCGTCCTGGCGGCGATCGCCATGCTGCAGACCGTGCTGCACCTGCTGAGCATCGTCCTCTCGAGCAGGCTGCGATGAGCGAGCGGAGCGAGCGAATGATCGACAGGTGCGCGTGGGCGCATGCCCCTGCCGAGCGCGGCGAGGTGGGTGCATGAACGCCGTGACCAACGCGGAGAGCTTCCGCCTCGGCGCCGTGATCATCACCATGGGCAACCGGCCCGCCGAGCTCAACGCCCTGATCGAGTCCGTCCGCGCCCAGGAGGGCCCCGCGGTCGAGCTGGCCGTGGTCGTCAACGGCGCCCCGCTGCCCCCGCTGCCGGAGGGCGTGCGCACCGTCGAGCTGCCGGAGAACCTCGGCATCCCGGGCGGCCGCAACGTCGGCATCGAGCTGTTCGGCCGGGACGGCGCGGACGTGGACGCCGTCCTGTTCCTGGACGACGACGGCTGCCTGCCGCGCACCGACTCCGCCCGTCTGCTGCGCGAGGCCTTCACCGCCGACCCGGAGCTGGGCATCGTGTCCTTCCGGATCGCCGACCCGGACACCGGTGTCACCCAGCGCCGGCACGTCCCCCGGCTGCGTGCCAGCGACCCGCTGCGCTCGTCCCGGGTGACCACCTTCCTGGGCGGCGCGAGCGCCGTGCGCTGCAAGGTGTTCGAGGAGGCCGGCCAGCTGCCCGCCGAGTTCTTCTACGCCCACGAGGAGACCGACCTCGCGTGGCGCGCGGTGGACGCGGGCTGGGGCATCGACTATCGGGCGGACGTGGTGCTGCACCACCCCACGACCTCCCCGGCCCGGCACGCCACCTACTTCCACAACGTGGCCCGCAACCGGGTTTGGCTCGCGAGGCGGAACCTTCCGGCCCTGTTGGTGCCTCTCTATCTGGGAACCTGGCTTCTGCTCACCCTGGCCCGCCGCCCTTCCCCCGAGGCGCTGAAGGCCTGGTGGGGCGGATTCCGGGCGGGCTGGCGCGAATCCTGCGGTCCGCGACGGCCCATGCGATGGCGTACCGTTTGGCAACTGACCAGGCTGGGCCGACCTCCGATCATCTGATCTGATCAAATGATCGATTGCTGCGGCCGGTGACCACACACCGGCCGGCTCCCCCGAGATCCCAGTGGATCCCCATCGGCGCACGGCCGGCGGACCCCCCGTCGACCGGCCGCCCCGACCGATCCCGCGTGAAGGACGAATGTGTCGACAGTGAGTGAACCCGTCAGCCTCTCGACCCCCAGGGGGGTGGACGCGGGCCTGACCGCGAAGCAGCTTGCGGACAAGTACGGTCTGTCGGTGAGCGGCGCCCGGCCGGGTCTGTTCGCCTACACCAAGCAGCTCTGGGCCCGGCGCCACTTCATCTGGGCCTTCGCCACCGCCCGACTGGTGGCCCAGTACACCGACGCCAAGCTCGGCCAGCTGTGGCAGGTCGTGACCCCGCTGCTCAACTGCGCGGTCTTCTACCTGGTCTTCGGCGTGATCCTGTCGAGCAAGGACGGCTTCCCGCCGGACACGTACATCGCCTGGCTCTGCATCGGCGTCTTCGTGTTCCAGTTCACCCAGAACGCAGTGCAGTCCGGCACCCGGGCGATCTCCGACAACCTCGGCCTGATCCGGGCCCTGCACTTCCCCCGCGCCAGCCTGCCGATCGCCTTCACCGTGATCCAGCTCCAGCAGCTGATGATCTCGATGGTCGTGCTGGTCGTGACCGTCCTGGCCAGCGGCATCGCCCCGGGCAGGACCTGGCTGCTGATCATCCCGGCGCTGATCCTGCAGACGATGTTCAACACCGGCATCTCCCTGATCATGGCCCGGATCGGCGCCAAGACCAGTGACATCTCCCAGCTGATCCCGTTCGTGATGCGGGCCTGGATGTTCCTGTCCGGCGTGATGTTCAGCATCCAGGACCGGGTCCACAAGTGGCCGCACTACATCCAGGTGATCTGCAACGTGAACCCGGCCTCGGTCTACATGGACCTGCTGCGGCACGCCTTCGCGCCGGTCATCTACAACAAGCACCAGTCCGTGTACCAGTCCCTGCCGCCGCACCAGTGGGTGTACGGGCTCGCCTGGGGCGTCGGGCTGTTCGTCATCGGATACGTCTTCTTCTGGAAGGCCGAGGAGGAGTACGGCCGTGGCTGACGTCGACCTGAACAAGAACGACTTCGTCCGGGACACGGACGTGGCCCGCGAGCCCACCGTCGTCGTCGACGACGTGCACATCGTCTACCGGGTGCACGGCGCCGGCTCCGGCAAGGGCAGTGCCACCTCGGCGCTGAGCCGCATCCTCAGCCGCAAGCGCGGGGCCGGCGTGCGCGAGGTGCACGCGGTGAAGGGCATCAGCTTCACCGCGTACAAGGGCGAGGCGATCGGCCTGATCGGCTCCAACGGCTCCGGCAAGTCGACCATGCTCTCCGCCATCGCGGGCCTGCTGCCGACGGAGAAGGGCGGCATCTACACCAACGGCCAGCCCTCGCTGCTGGGCGTCAACGCCGCGCTGATGAACGAGCTCAGCGGCGAGCGCAACGTCGTCCTGGGCTGCCTGGCGATGGGGATGTCCCCGGCCGACGTGCGGGAGCGCTACCAGGACATCGTCGAGTTCTCCGGCATCAACGACAAGGGCGACTTCATCTCCCTGCCGATGCGCACCTACTCCTCCGGCATGGGTGCCCGCCTGCGCTTCTCGATCGCCGCCGCGAAGACCCACGACGTGCTGCTGATCGACGAGGCCCTGGCCACCGGTGACCAGGCCTTCCAGCAGCGCAGCAAGCGGCGCATCGACGAGCTGCGCGGGTCCGCCGGTACGGTCTTCCTCGTCAGCCACGACAACAACTCGATCCGCGAGGTCTGCGAGCGGACCATCTGGATCGAGGCCGGCGAGCTCGTCATGGACGGGCCGACCGACGAGGTCGTCGGCCGCTACGAGCGCGGCGAGCGCCCGTAGCACCCCCGCCTCCAGGGCCGGTTCCGGGACATCCGGGACCGGCCCTTCGGCGTGCCCCCGCCGTTACCCCAGGTGGCCGCCCCCGCAGGGGTGAGCACCCCGCCGGGCGGGCGGGGCGGTCTTCACCGGCGCGCCCCGGGGTGTCAGGCTGGTGGGCGCGGGGGCGGTGTGCCGGACGTGACGCCCGCGCTCGGACGCGTGTCCGAGTCGGACCGGTCGTACCCAGCGGTGTAGAACGGGGGAGTGACAGCAGTGTCGGCTTCGGCCCAGCCCAGTGATACGCCGGTGAACCGTTCCGCGGGTCAGACCCTGGACAAGGCGGGTGCGGAGAACTTCCCGGTCGCCCCGTTCTTCCTGCCCGCCGCCTGGCGCGACGACCTGATGGCGGTGTACGGCTTCGCCCGCCTCGTCGACGACTCCGGCGACGGCGACCTGGCCGACCCGGCCGCCACCGCCCGGCTGCTCGGCGTCGAGCAGGCGCCCCCGGCCACCCCTTCGGACCAGTCCGGCCCGCCGACTCCGCAGGAGGTCGCCTTCCGGCTCGCGCTGCTCGACGGGCTGGAGCACGACCTCGACCGGGTCTTCGAGACCGCGCTGCACCCGGGCGGCTCCGCCGGATCCGGCGCCGACCGCCCGCGCCACCCGCTGATGCGGGCCCTGGTTCCGCTGGTCGACCGGCACGGCCTGACGCCCGAGCCGTTCCGCCGTCTGATCGAGGCCAACCGGGTGGACCAGTCCACCGCCCGCTACGCCACGTACGACGACCTGATCGGCTACTGCACGCTCTCCGCCGACCCGATCGGCCGCCTCGTCCTGGCCATCGCGGGCGTCTCCACGCCCGAGCGGATCGAGCTCTCCGACGCCATCTGCAGTGGCCTCCAGGTGGTCGAGCACCTGCAGGACGTCGCCGAGGACCTGCGCCACGGCCGGATCTACCTCCCCACCGAGGACCTGGAGCGCTTCGGAGTGACCGAGGCCGACCTCGCCGCCCCCTCCGCCGACGGCGCTGTGCGGGAGCTGATCGCCTTCGAAGCGGAACGGGCCCGCACCCTGCTCGATCGCGGCGCACCATTGGTAGGTACGGTTCGGGGGAGGCTTCGACTGCTCCTGGCGGGATTCACCGCCGGCGGGTACGCGGCCCTGGCTGCCGTCGAGGACGCCGGGTACGACGTGCTCGCCCGGCAGGCGAAGCCGGACAAGCGCCGCCTCGCAGCGAAGGCGGCGGCCATCTTCGCGAAGGGAAGGTGAACGCCCGAGTGGCGGCATCACCACTGGCGTCGGCCCAGGTCATGGCGGCATACCGGTACTGCGAGGCAGTCACCGGGCTGCAGGCGCGCAACTTCAGCTACGGCATCCGCCTGCTGCCCGAACCCAAGCGGCTGGCCATGTCGGCCCTGTACGCCCTGGCCCGCCGGGTGGACGACATCGGCGACGGCGACCTCCCGGCCGACCGCAAGGCCGAGGCGCTGCTGCGCACCCGGGAACTGGTGGACGAGGTCCGCTCCGGAGTGGTCGCGGAGGACGACACCGACCCGATCAAGGTCGCCCTGGCCGACACGGCCCGGCGCTTCCCGATCCCGCTCGGCGGCTTCGACGAACTGATCGACGGCGTCGAGATGGACCTCAAGGGCGCCGAGTACCAGACGTACGAGGAGCTGAAGGTCTACTGCCGCTGCGTGGCCGGCGCGATCGGCCGGCTCTCCCTGGGCGTCTACGGCTGCGACGACCCCGAGCTCGGGGCGCGGTACGCGGACACCCTGGGCCTGGCGCTGCAGCTCACCAACATCCTGCGCGACCTGCGCGAGGACGCCCTGAACGGCCGCACCTACCTGCCCACCGAGGACCTCGTCCGGTTCGGCTGCGAGCAGGGCTTCGCGCTGCCCAAGCCGCCGGTCGGCGCGGACTTCACCGGCCTGGTGGCCTTCGAGGCCGCCCGCGCCCAGGCCGCCTTCGAGGAGGGCCTGCGGCTGCTGCCGATGCTCGACCGCCGCAGCCGCGCCTGCACCGCCGCGATGGCCGGGATCTACCACCGGCTGCTCGGCCGGATCGCCGCCGACCCCGAGTCGGTCCTGCGCGGCCGGGTCTCGCTGCCGGGCTGGGAGAAGGCGTACGTGGCGCTTTCCGGGCTCGCCGGGGGGCGTTCTTGATTCTCGCGACAGTTCTGTCACGCTGTGTCAGCGGGGAATCACGTGCGGGCAGTTCCGTGTTGACCGAACGAGGACCGGCTTCAGCGACCGCCTGCCGGCGGTCCAGCGACTGCGAGGGGGAGGGCCGATGACCGGGCGAGCCGATGCCGCGCGCCCGGCCGCCGTCGTGGTCGGCGGCGGCCTGGCCGGAATCACCGCCGCCCTGCGCCTGGCCGAGGCGGGCCACCGGGTCACCCTCGCCGAGGGGCGGCCCCGGCTCGGCGGCCTGGCGTTCTCCTTCCGACGCGGCGAGCTGACCGTCGACAACGGCCAGCACGTCTACCTGCGCTGCTGCACCGCCTACCGCGGCCTGCTGGAGCGGCTCGGCGCCACCCGCCTGGTCCACCTGCAGGACCGCCTCGACGTCCCGGTGCTCTCCGTCACCGGCCCCGACGCCGCACCGGTGCGCACCCTCGGCCGGCTGCAGCGGGCCGGCCTGCCCGTCCCCCTGCACCTGGCCGCCAGCCTCGCCCGCTACCCGCACCTGTCCCCGGTCGACCGCGCCCGGGTGGTCCGCGGCGCGCTCGCCCTGAAGGGCCTGGACCTCGACGACCCGGCGCTGGACCGGATCTCCTTCGGCGAGTGGCTGCGCCGCAACGGGCAGAACGCCGCCACCCAGGCCGCCCTGTGGGACCTGGTCGGCGTCGCCACCCTGAACGGGCGGGCCGACCAGGTGTCGATGGCGCTCGCGGCGAAGGTGTTCCAGACCGGCCTGCTCTCCGACCCGGGCGCCGCCGACATCGGCATCGCCGCCGCCCCGCTCGGCGCGATCCACCACGACCGGGCGCTCGCCGAGCTGGAACACGCCGGTGTGAAGGTGCTGCTGCGCACCCGGGTGGCGGAACTCAAGCCGGCCGCGCCGCAGCACGCCGTCCTCCTGGAGGGCGGGGAACTGCTCACCGCCGACACCGTCGTGCTGGCCGGCGCCCAGGACAGCGCGGCCGCCCTACTGCCGCCGAACGCCATCCCGGAGCAGGAACGGCTGGCCGGGTTCGGCACCGCGCCGATCCTCAACGTGCACGTGATCTACGACCGCAAGCTGCTGCGTCGGCCGTTCTTCGCCGCCCTCGGCTCCCCGGTCCAGTGGGTCTTCGACCGCACCGCGCACTCCGGCCTGGCCGCCACCGAGCTGGGCCGGGCCCACCCGGGCGCCCAGTACCTGGCGCTCTCGCAGTCCGCCGCGCAGGACGAGATCGACCTGCCGGTCGCCGAGCTGCGCCGCCGCTACCTGCCCGAGCTGGAACGGCTGCTGCCGGCCGCGGCCGGGGCCGAGGTGCTCGACTTCTTCGTCACCCGCGAGCGCACCGCGACCTTCGACCCGGCCCCGGGCCGCGGGGCACTGCGCCCGTCGGCCCGCACCGAGGTTCCCGGCCTGCTGCTGGCCGGCTCGTGGACGGCCACCGGCTGGCCCGCGACCATGGAGGGCGCCGTGCGCAGCGGCCACGCCGCCGCCGACGCCGCGCTCGCCGCGACCGGCGCCCGGGTGCCGGTGGACCGCGGCGACGGGAGGTGGCCCAGGTGACGGCGGGCCCCGCCGCCGGAGAGCCCGCGAGAGCCGACGGGCGTACCGTCGAGCGCGTCGGCGGAATCAGCGGGACCGGCCGGACCGACGCCCTTGGCACCGGCACCACCCGAATCGACACCAGCCGCACCGACAGCACCCGGCCGCCCCGTGCGGTCCGGCACCACCAGGGAGAGGGAACGCACGTGGAGTCACGCACCGGCTTCGCCGTCGGAGGTACGGCGCACGCCGAACCGGTCTCGGTGCCGGAGCTGCTCGCCCGCAGCCGTACGCTCTGCACCCCGCCGCTACGGGCCGCCGTCGCCCGTTTGGCCGCACCGATGGACACCGTCGGGGCCTACCACTTCGGCTGGATCGACCGGGACGGCACGCCGGTCTCGGGGGACGGCGGCAAGGCCGTACGCCCGGCGCTGGCACTGCTGTCCGCCCAGGCCACCGGTGCGGCGGCCGAGGTGGGGGTGCCCGGTGGGGTGGCCGTTGAACTGGTGCACAACTTCTCCCTGCTCCATGATGATCTGATGGACGGTGACGAGACCCGGCGGCACCGGGCCACCGCCTGGACGGTCTTCGGGCCGGCCCAGGCGATCCTGGTCGGCGACGCCCTGGCGACGCTCGGCACGGAGGTGCTGCTCGACGCCGCGGTGACCGGCGGCGCGAGTCCCACCGACGCCGCGCGCGCCGTCCGGCTGCTCACCACGGCGACCCGCCGGCTGATCGACGGCCAGGCCATGGACGTCGCCTTCGAACAGCGCGACAGCGTGACCGTCGCGGAGTGCCTGGAGATGGAGGGCGGAAAGACCGCGGCCCTGCTGGCCGCCGCCTCGGCGATCGGCGCGGTCCTGGCCGGGGCCGACGACAAGGTCTCCGACTCCCTCCAGCGCTACGGCCACCACCTGGGCCTGGCCTTCCAGGCGGTGGACGACCTGCTCGGCATCTGGGGCGCCACCGAGGTCACCGGCAAGCCGCACTGGGGAGACCTGCGCCAGCGCAAGAAGTCCCTGCCGGTCGCCGCAGCCCTGGCCGAGGGCGGCCCGGCCTCGCGCCGGCTCGCCGGGCAGCTGGCCGACCCGAAGGGGCGGGGAGAGGAGAGCGAGCCCGAGCTCGCCGCCCGGGCCGCGCTGATCGAGGAGGCCGGCGGCCGCGCCTGGACCCAGGAGGAGGCCCGCCGCCAGCACACGACTGCCCTCTCCGCCCTGGACGAGGTGCCCATGTCCGACGAGGTGCGCGAGCACTTCGTCGCACTCGCCGAATTCGTGGTGGTACGAGAGAGGTGACGTTACGTTGACAGCAACCGCGGACGGCCGGCTCGACCCTGAGTACGATTCCGAGCCGGTCGCGGTGGGCGACCGCCCCCCGGCCCTCCTGGGCGCGGGGCGGTGGCAGCCCGAGGACGCCGACCAGCTCCGGCCGACCGACGAGGCGGACCTCCGACCGGCCGACGCGCGGGAGGCCCTGGCCCGCGCCACCACCCACCTGCTCTCGCTGCAGTCCTCCGAGGGCTGGTGGAAAGGCGACCTGGAGACCAACGTCACCATGGACGCCGAGGATTTACTGCTCCGACAGTTCCTCGGGATCCGGACCGACGAACAGACGAACGCCACCGCCGAGTGGATCCGCTCCCATCAGCGTGAGGACGGCACCTGGGCCACCTTCCACGGCGGGCCGCCCGAACTGTCCACCACCGTCGAGGCCTACGTCGCGCTCAGGCTGGCCGGCGACGAGCCGAACGCCCCGCACATGCTGGCCGCCGCCCGGTACGTCCGCTCGGCGGGCGGCATCGCGGCCGCCCGGGTGTTCACCCGGATCTGGCTCGCGCTGTTCGGCTGGTGGCCCTGGGAGCGGCTGCCGGAGATGCCGCCCGAGATCATCTTCCTGCCCAAGTGGCTCCCGCTGAACATCTACGCCTTCGGGTGCTGGGCCCGCCAGACCATCGTCCCGCTGACCGTCGTCTCCGCCCACCGGCCCGTCCGTCCGGCGCCCTTCCAGCTCACCGAGCTGCACACCGACCCGGCCGACCCCTACCCCCAACGGCCGCTCGCCCCCGCCACCACCTGGGACGGCCTGTTCGAGCGCCTCGACAAGGCACTGCACGCCTACCACCGCCGGGCCTTCCGCCCGCTGCGCCGCCTGGCCGTCGCCCAGGCCTGCCGCTGGATCGTCGAACGGCAGGAAGCCGACGGCTGCTGGGGCGGCATCCAGCCCCCCGCCGTCTACTCGCTGATCGCCCTGCACCTCGAGGGCTACGAGCTGGAACACCCGGTGATGCAGGCCGGACTCTCCTCCTTCGACCGCTTCACCGTGCACACCGAGGACGGCAAGCGCTGGCTGGAGGCCTGCCAGTCCCCGGTCTGGGACACCTGCCTGGCCACCGTCGCGCTGGCCGACGCCGGGCTGCCGGCCGACCACCCCGCGCTGGTCTCCGCCGTCGACTGGATGCTCGGCGAGGAGATCCGCAAGCGCGGCGACTGGGCCGTCCAACGGCCCGGGCTCCCCGCCGGCGGCTGGGCCTTCGAGTTCGAGAACGACACCTACCCCGACATCGACGACACCGCCGAGGTGGTCCTGGCGCTGCGCCGGGTGGCCCACCCCGACCCGGCCAAGGTCGACGCGGCGGTGGACCGGGGCGTGCTGTGGAACCTCGGCATGCAGTCCAAGAACGGCGCCTGGGGCGCCTTCGACGTCGACAACACCAGCACGCTGCCCAACAAGCTGCCGTTCTGCGACTTCGGCGAGGTGGTCGACCCGCCGTCCGCCGACGTCACCGCCCACGTGGTGGAGATGCTCGCGGAGACCGGCCGCGCCCGCGACCCCCGGACCCGGCGCGGCATCGAGTGGCTGCTGCGCAACCAGGAGGCGGACGGCTCATGGTTCGGCCGCTGGGGCACCAACTACATCTACGGCACCGGCTCGGTGCTGCCCGCCCTGGTCGCGGCCGGCGTCCCGGACGAGCACCCGGCGATCCGCCGGGCGGTGCGCTGGCTGGAGGACCGGCAGAACGCCGACGGCGGCTGGGGCGAGGACATGCGCTCCTACGACGACCCGGCGCGCTGGGCCGGGCGCGGCGACTCCACCGCCTCGCAGACCGCGTGGGCGCTGATGGCGCTGCTCGCAGCCGGCGAGGGCCCGGACGGCCGGACCAACCCGGCGGTGGAACGCGGCGTGGACTGGCTGGTGCGCACCCAGCTGCCCGAGGGCACCTGGGACGAGCCGCAATTCACCGGCACCGGCTTCCCGTGGGACTTCTCCATCAACTACCACCTGTACCGGCTGGTCTTCCCGGTCACCGCGCTCGGCCGCTACCTCCACGGCAGCCCGACCATCCGTCGGGACGGTGGGGGCCGGGCGAACGGCACCCCGGCGATCGGGGCGGCGCGGTGACCACCGCCCCCCTGCTGGTGCTCTGCGCACTGGGCCCCGAGGTCTGGGCCCTGCGCGGCGGCGACTGGCGCGGCGCGGCCGGCGGAGCCCCGGTGCTGGTCCGCACCGGGGTCGGCCGGCGGCGCGCCGGGATGGCCGTCCGACGGCTGCTCGGCTCCGTCCCCGGCGGCTACGGCGCGGTCGTGGTGGCCGGCTTCGGCGCCGCGCTCGGCCCCGGTGTACAGCCCGGCGACGTCGTCGCGGCCGACGGCGTGCGCGACGCCGAGGGCCACCTCTACCCGGTCGACTCCGGGCCGGAGCTCACCCGGGCGCTGAAGGAACGCGGCCTGACCGTACACACCGGGGTGCACCACACCGCCGACCACGTCGTGCGCGGCATCGAGCGCCGGGCACTGCACCTGCAGGGCGCGCTCGCCGTCGACATGGAGGCCGCCGCCGTGCTGGCCGCGCTGCGGGAGGTGCGGCCGACACTGCCCGCAGCCGTCCTGCGCGTGGTGGTCGACACCCCCGAGCACGAACTGCTGCGCCCCGGCACCCTCCCGGCCGGGGTGCGGGCCTGGCGGACCCTCCGGGCGACGGTGCCCGCCCTGGTCGACTGGTACCGGCAGGAGCTCGCGCCCCGCTCCGCAGACCTGAACCACCCCACATCCTCGACGCTCCCTCAGGAGGCGAGCTAGCCATGGCCATGCCGTTGCGCCAGACCGTGCGGGTCGGCACCTACCTCATGCAGCAGAAGCTGCTCAAACGACGGGACAAGTTCCCGCTGATCGTGGAGCTGGAACCGCTGTTCGCCTGCAACCTCGCCTGCGAGGGCTGCGGCAAGATCCAGCACCCGGCGGGCGTCCTGAAGCAGCGGATGCCCGTCGCCCAGGCGGTCGGCGCGGTCCTGGAGTCGGGTGCCCCGATGGTCTCGATCGCCGGCGGCGAGCCGCTGATGCACCCGCAGATCGACGAGATCGTCCGCCAGCTGGTCGAGCACCGCAAGTACGTGTTCCTGTGCACCAACGCGCTGCTGCTGCGCAAGAAGATCGAGAAGTTCACGCCCTCCCCGTACTTCACCTTCGCCGTGCACATCGACGGCATGCGGGAGCGGCACGACGAGTCGGTGGCCAAGGAGGGCACCTTCGACGAGGCGGTGGCCGCCATCAAGGAGGCCAAGCGGCGCGGCTTCCGGGTCACCACCAACAGCACCTTCTTCAACACCGACACCCCGCAGACCGTCATCGAGGTGCTGGACTACCTCAACGACGAGCTGAAAGTGGACGAGATGATGATCTCGCCCGCCTACGCCTACGAGAAGGCCCCCGACCAGGAGCACTTCCTGGGCGTCGAACAGACCAGGGAACTCTTCCGCAAAGCCTTCGCCGGCGGGAACCGCAAGCGCTGGCGCCTCAACCACAGCCCGCTCTTCCTGGACTTCCTGGAGGGCAAGGCCGACTTCGAATGCACCCCGTGGGGCATCCCCAACTACTCGCTGTTCGGCTGGCAGCGGCCCTGCTACCTGATGGCCGACGGCTACGTGCCGACCTACCGCGAGCTGGTCGAGAAGACCGACTGGAGCAAGTACGGCCGCGGCCGGGACCCGCGCTGCGCCAACTGCATGGCCCACTGCGGCTACGAGCCGACGGCCGTCCTCGCCACCATGGGTTCGCTCCAGCAGTCGCTGCGCGCCATCACCGAGACCATCGGCGGCAACCACGGCCGCTGAGCCGGGAGTTGACCGCCAAGTCGGCACCCCGGCCCGGGCCCCGCGCCCGGGCCGGCTCCGCCCCTGCCGGGCGGAGGCATCACCGCACCGCTCCGAGTCGTGAGGTGTACCCATGTCACTGCTCTCCCGCGTCACCTCGCCGGCCGAGCTGCGCAAGCTCCCGGCGGCCGAACTCCCGCTGCTCGCCGACGAGATCAGGGACTTCCTGATCGACGCCGTCACCCGCACCGGCGGACACCTCGGGCCCAACCTCGGCGTGGTGGAGCTCACCATCGCGCTGCACCGGGTCTTCGACTCGCCGTACGACCGGATCGTCTTCGACACCGGCCACCAGAGCTACGTCCACAAACTGCTCACCGGCCGCCAGGACTTCACCCGGCTGAGGATGCGGGGCGGACTGTCCGGCTACCCCTCGCGCGGCGAGTCCGAGCACGACCTGGTCGAGAACTCGCACGCCTCCACCGCGCTCTCCTACGCCGACGGCCTGGCCAAAGCCGCCCGGCTGCTCGGCCAGCACGACCGGCACACCGTCGCGGTGATCGGCGACGGCGCGCTCACCGGCGGACTCGCCTGGGAAGCGCTCAACAACATCGCCGAAGCCCGCGACCGGCCGCTGGTCATCGTCGTCAACGACAACGAACGCTCCTACGCCAAGACCATCGGCGGCCTCGCCAACCACCTCGCCACCCTGCGCACCACCCAGGGCTACGAGCGCTTCCTCGCCCTCGGCAAGGAAGCGCTGCAACGCACCCCGCTGGTCGGCCAGCCGATCTTCGACGCGCTGCACGGCGCCAAGAAGGGGTTCAAGGACGCCTTCGCCCCACAGGGCATGTTCGAGGACCTCGGCCTCAAGTACCTCGGCCCGATCGACGGCCACGACCTGGGCGCGGTCGAACAGGCGCTGCGCCAGGCCCGCAACTTCGGCGGGCCGGTCATCGTGCACTGCCTCACCGTCAAGGGACGCGGCTACCGGCCCGCCGAGCAGGACGAAGCCGACCGCTTCCACGCCGTCAACCCGATCGACCCGTACACCTGCCTGCCGATCTCGCCCAGCAGCGGCGTCTCCTGGACCTCGGTGTTCGGCGAGGAACTGCTCGCGCTCGGCACCGAGCGGCCGGACCTGGTGGCGATCACCGCGGCCATGCTGCAGCCGGTGGGCCTGGCGCCGTTCGCCAAGGCGTACCCGACGCGGACCTTCGACGTCGGGATCGCCGAACAGCACGCCGTCACCAGCGCCGCGGGGCTCGCCACCGGAGGACTGCACCCGGTGGTCGCGGTGTACGCGACCTTCCTGAACCGGGCCTTCGACCAGGTGTTGATGGACGTCGCCCTGCACCGGCTGGGCGTCACCTTCGTACTCGACCGCTCCGGGGTGACCGGACCGGACGGCGCCTCGCACAACGGCATGTGGGACCTGTCGATCCTGCAGGTCGTCCCGGGCCTGCGGCTCGCCGCACCGCGCGACGCCGACCAGCTGCGGGCCCAGCTGCGCGAGGCCGTCGAGGTCGGGGACGCGCCGACGGTCGTGCGCTTCCCGAAGGGGAACGTCGGGCCCGCCGTGCCGGCCGTCGAGCGGATCGGCGGGGTGGACGTGCTGCTGCGCACCGGGCGCCCGGCCGAGATCCTGCTGGTCGCCGTCGGCACCACCGCCCCGGCCTGCCTGGACGCCGCCCGGCTGTTGCTCGCCGAGGGTTTCACCGCGACCGTCGTCGACCCGCGCTGGGTCAAGCCCGTCGACCCGGCGCTGCCCGAGCTGGCCGCCGCCCACCGGCTGGTGGTCACCGTCGAGGACAACGGCCGGACCGGCGGGGTCGGTTCGGCGATCGCCCAGGCGCTGCGCGACGCCGACGTGGACGTACCGCTGCGGGTCCTCGGCCTGCCGCAGGAGTTCCTCGGGCACGCCTCGCGCGGAGAGATCCTCGAGGAGGCGGGGCTCACCGGGACCGGGGTCGCCGCCCAGGCCGCCGTCTTCGCCAAGAACCTGCTACCGACCCGAGGAGCGAACCCGCGCCATGCCGGCTGACCCAGACCGCCCCGCCTTCGACCTCGCCGCCCTCCTCGCCGAACGCGGCGGTGAGCGCTACGAGTTGAGCAGCCGCTACCTCAACCCGCAGCTGTCCCGGATGCTCCACACCATCGGCTTCGACAAGTACTACGAGCGCGCCAAGGGCCAGTACTTCTACGACGCCGAGGGCAACGAGTACCTCGACATGCTGGCCGGCTTCGGCATCTTCGCGCTCGGCCGCCACCACCCGGTGGTGCGCACGGCGATCCAGCAGGTGATGGACCTGGACCTGCCGGACCTGGTGCGCTTCGACTGCTCGCCGCTGCCCGGGCTGCTGGCCGAGCGGCTGCTGTCGTACGCCCCCGGGCTGGACCGGGTGTTCTTCGGCAACAGCGGGACGGAAGCGGTGGAGACCGCGCTGAAGTTCGCCCGGTACGCCACCGGACGCCGGCGGATCCTCTACGCCGACCACGCCTTCCACGGGCTGACCACCGGCTCGCTCTCGGTCAACGGGGAGAACGGCTTCCGCAAGGGATTCGACCCGCTGCTCCCGGACACCGCCATCCCGCTCGGCGATCTGTCGGCGCTGGCAAAGGAGTTGAAGCGCGGCGACGTCGCGGCCCTGATCGTCGAACCGATCCAGGGCAAGGGCGTCCAGGCCCCGCCGCCCGGCTGGCTGCGCGCCGCCCAGGCGCTGCTGCACGAGCACAAGGCGCTGCTCATCTGCGACGAGGTGCAGACCGGGATCGGCCGCACCGGAGAGTTCTTCGCCTACCAGCACGAGGACGGCGTGCTGCCCGACCTGGTCTGCGCGGCCAAGGCGCTCTCCGGCGGGTACGTCCCGGTCGGGGCGACGCTCGGCAAGGGCTGGATCTTCGAGAAGGTGTACTCCTCGATGGACCGGGTGCTGGTGCACTCGGCCAGCTTCGGATCGAACGCCCAGGCCATGGCGGCCGGGCTGGCGACCCTGGAGGTGATGCGGGACGAGAAGGTGGTGGAGAACGCCCGCACGGTCGGCGACCGGTTCCGCGAGCGGCTGACCGAGCTGGTCGACAAGTACGAGCTGCTCGCCGAGGTGCGCGGGCGCGGGCTGATGATCGGCATCGAGTTCGGCCGGCCCAAGTCGCTCAAGCTGCGCACCGGGTGGACGGCCCTGCAGGCGGCACGCAAGGGGCTGTTCGCGCAGATGGTCGTGGTCCCGCTGCTGCAGCGGCACCGGATCCTCACCCAGGTGTCCGGGGACCACCTGGAAGTGATCAAGCTGCTTCCGCCGCTGATCATCACCGAGCGGGACGTGGAC
The DNA here is from genome assembly GCF_055575755.1 of Kitasatospora sp. NPDC034035. Classification (NCBI taxonomy): domain Bacteria; kingdom Bacillati; phylum Actinomycetota; class Actinomycetes; order Kitasatosporales; family Streptomycetaceae; genus Kitasatospora; species Kitasatospora sp. NPDC034035. The sequence continues at coordinate 220,334 of NZ_JBVISA010000011.1, forward strand.
CGCTTCATGGACGCCTTCACCGACATCATGGACGAGGCCCACCGGGGGAGCGGCCTGATGTGGGACTTCGGGCGGACGCTGGTGAAGCAGGCGGTCGGCGGCCGCTGAGGCCGAGGGCCGGGTGGTTTGGGTGCGGGGAGTGGGAAGTCGGCCGGGCCGACTTCCCACTCCATGGGAGACACCGCGTCAGAGCTCGGTCCGGCGACGCCGGACGACCACCACGAGATCGACGATGGCGAACAGGGAGAGCAGGCCGCACGCGACGGCGAAGCCGGTGAGCGTGCCCCGGCTGGGTGCGCCGTTGACGGGCGAGACGGCCGCCCAGACCGCGAAGCCCACCGTGGCCAGCACGAACAGCGGCGTGAAGATGAGCGAGAGCAGGTAGCGGAGCTTGAGGTCGCTGCGGGCGGTGGTCGGCTCGGTGCCGCTGCGCCACCGTCGCGGGGTGGTGGTGCGCATGGCCTTCACCTCCGGACCGCGCGGGTCGGGCTACGATTCCAGCGTACGTCCGAGGAGGCTGGCCGGGGGAGGCACGATGTCGGGGTCGGACGCGGTGGGGTCGGGTACGGCGGGGGCGGACGCCGAGGGGTACGCGGGGCTGCGGGTCGAGCGGGCCCGGGAGCTGGCCCGGCGGCACGGCTGGGCCTCGGTCCGGGTGCTGGAGCCCGGGGACCTGATGACCATGGAGTACCGGCAGGGGCGGCTCAACCTCGCGGTGCGGGACGGCGTGGTCGAGCGGAGCTGGGAGGGGTAGCGCTCGCCCCCACCGCCGTGGCGGCCCGGTAGGGGAGGGCGCGGCGGCCGAAGCGGCGGTGGAGCCGTTGCTCGACGATGGTCACGAGGGGTTCCAGCAGCGGCAGCGAGAGCAGGACGAGCAGCCCGGCGGCCCAGCCGGCCAGCACGTCGGTGACCCAGTGGGTGCCCAGGTAGACCGTGGTCAGGCCGATCGAGCAGGCGGTTCCGGCGGCGATCACCGCGCCGGTGCGACGCCAGCGGACCGCGAGGTAGGCAAGCACGCCCCAGGTGACCACGGCGTTCGCGGTGTGGCCGGACGGGAAGATGGTGCCGCCGGAGAAGAGCTCGGGCGAGCCGACGTACTGGGCGTAGTGCGGGCCGAGCCGGCCGGTGACGATCTTCACCGCGCCCACCGTGACATTCAGCAAAAGCAGCGCGATCCCCATGACCAGCAGCGGGCGCAGTCGGCCTAGTCGGCGGGCGCGCCAGGCGAGCCAGGCGAAGGCGGCGATCGCCGAGGGCCCGCGCTGCCCGGCGACCACCCAGGAGTCGAGCAGCGGCTCCAGCCGGGGCCACCGCTCGTACGGGCGCAGCAGGCGGACCGACCAGTCGAGGTCGACCAGGGCGGTGTTGAGCAGGACACCGGCCAGTACCAGCAGGTAGACGACGACGGTGGCGGCGAGCAGGGCGGCCTGCCGTCGGCTCATCGGCGGCCAGCCGGGGTCGCGGCCGGCGGGGCTTATGGGGCTGACGGGGCCGATCGGGCTGCGGCGGTCGGGGTCGCGGCTGATGGGGCCGATCGGGCCGCAGGGGGTGGTGGGGCGTCCCCGGCCGGTGGTGGCGGTGTGGTGTCGCCGTCCCTGTCGCGGAATGGGGGCGGGGGTACTTCCGGATTGCACGGGGCGACCTTACCCATCCGGACAGGGCTATTCCGGGGGTAATTGTCATTTACCCGTGAAATCGACAATTTGGGCTGTCCGGGGTGGTCCGGCGAGCGATTTCCGCTATTTCGGGATCGAATGCCAGTGTGGTCTTCGAATGGTTCCCCAAAAGCCCCGGTAAAGGAAACGGAGTGGGAGGCCGACCTGCCCGGCTTCCCACTCCGTGGTAACCCTGTGTAGGTTCCGTGCTCAGTCGAGGGGCCCGCCCGCGACGTAGATCACCTGGCCGGAGACGAAGCCGGCGCCCTCGCTCGCCAGGAACGAGATGGTGTGGGCGACGTCCTCAGGCAGACCGACCCGCTGGACCGGGATCTGAGAGGCGGCAGCCCGCTTGAAGTCTTCGAAGTCCATGCCGACCCGGGCGGCGGTGGCTGCTGTCATGTCCGTGGCGATGAATCCGGGGGCGACGGCGTTGGCGGTGATGCCGAACTTGCCCAGCTCAATGGCCAAAGTCTTGGTGAAGCCCTGCAGGCCGGCCTTGGCGGCCGAGTAGTTGGCCTGGCCGCGGTTGCCCTGGGCCGAGGAGGAGGACAGGTTGACGATGCGGCCGAATCCGGCGTCGACCATGTGCTTCTGCACTGCGCGGGTCATCAGGAAGGCGCCGCGGAGGTGAACGTTCATGACCGTGTCCCAGTCGGACTCGGACATCTTGAAGAGCAGGTTGTCGCGGAGAACACCCGCGTTGTTGACCAGCACGACGGGGGTGCCGAGCTCGGCGACCACGCGGTCGACGGCGGCCTGGACCTGCTCGGCGTTCGAGACGTCGGCGCCGACGGCCACGGCCCTGCCGCCGGCGGCGGTGATCCGGTCCACGGTGTCCTTGCCGGCCGCCTCGTCCAGGTCCAGGACGGCGACCGCGTAACCGTCGGCGGCCAGCCGGACGGCGGTGGCGGCACCCAGGCCGCGGGCGGCGCCGGTGACGACGGCGACCCGGGGGGCGGTGCTCTGCTCGGTCATGCTCGCTCTCGTCTCTCTCGGGGGTTGCCTCCGGGGGAGAGCCCCCGGGGGAGGGTGGCCACACCCTACCGGCGAGTAGGGAAGGCGGCCAGAGTGGAGAGACGCAGGTGACGGTCGGTAAGGACCGACCGGTCGGCTTTCTGCTGAGAACGGGTTACTGCAACGGTGTGGCAGCGCGTAAATATGCCAATGTTGCCGAACCTGCGTCTACTATCCGCCCCTGCCTGCCAGCAGGGGCCAGCCGTTTGTATAGTGTCCGCCAGCAGCCACCGGCTGCACGGCTGGAGCGCCCTCCCTCATAGCTGGACGCCCACTCGCCGTTACTGCCCCACCCGGGTGTCCCACACACACCGGGTGTGACATCGGGACGGATACATGGTGCTGGGGGAGATCCCGACAACCCGCGTGTCCGCGCGACTGCAGCAGTCGCCCGGACACCTCATTCGCGTTGCACAGCAGGTTCACACCCGGCTGTGGTCGGAGCACGTCGGAGCCGATCTCACGGCTCCGCAGTTCGCCGTGCTGCTGGTCCTGGCCCTCGAGCCGGGTGCGGACCAGCGAACGGTCGGCGAGCGAGCGTCGCTGGACAAGGCCACGATGGCCGAGATGGTCGCGCGGCTGGTCCGCCGCGGCCTGGTGCTGCGTCGGCGCGACCCGGCCGACGGCCGACGCAAGCTGCTCGCTCTCTCGCAGAGCGGCGCCCAGGCGGTGCGCGAGGCCACCGGTGGTGTGGTCCGCGTGCAGCGCGTCCTGTTCGAGCCGCTGACGGCGGAGGAGCAGGTCGAGGTCGTCCGGGTGATGGCCAAGATAGCCAGGCTGGAGCCCGCGGCGGTCGCCGTCTTCACGGACGCGCGGCCGATACTGGACGCCCAGCGGGCGATCGGCTACCTGATCAGGGTGAGCCAGCAGGTGCACACCAAGCTCTGGTCGGAGCACGTCGGCGCGGAGCTGACGGCCCCGCAGTACGCGGTGCTGGACGCCCTGGAGCAGGAGCCGGGCGCCGACCAGCGCACGGTGGGCGAGCTGGCCTCGCTGGACAAGGCCACCATGGCCGAGATGGTGAGCCGGCTGGTGCGCCGCGGTCTGGTGCAGCGCCGGCGCGACCCCTCGGACGGACGGCGCAACCTGCTCTCGCTCTCACCGGCGGGACAGGACCTGCTGCACCGCTCGGCCGCCGGGGTGGCCGAGGTCCAGCGGCTGCTGCTGGCTCCGCTGGAGGAGGCTGAGCACGAGGCTGCACTCGCGCTCATCGCCAAGGCGGGCAGGCTTTAGACCAAGCCTTGGTAACAACAGCCAAAACGATTCGCCAACGCACCAAGGGTCCCTGGCCGTTGGTGTGGTGATGTTGTGAATCGCGCATGACGAGGACCGCCCGCCCCGTTCGGGGCGGGCGGCCCTCGTCATGGCGGCCGTCAGGCCCCGTGGGGCCGGTCGCGGATGCTCGGGGACCGGATTCGGCACCCCGGGTCCACGTCAGTTCCAGTCGAAGCCCTGCGGGTCCGGACCGATGCGCTTGCCGGTGGCGACGGCGGCGATCGCCGTGAGGTCCTCCGCGTCCAGCTCGAAGCCGATGACGTCCAGGTTCTCCCGGATCCGGGACGGGGTGACCGACTTCGGGATGGCGATCACGCCGCTCTGCAGGTGCCAGCGCAGGACCACCTGGGCGACCGTGCGACCGTGCTTCTCGGCGATCTTCACCAGGGCCGGCTCGGCGAGCAGCTCCCCGCCCTGGCCCAGCGGGCTCCACGCCTCGGTGGCGATGCCGTGCTGCGCGTGGAAGGCGCGCAGCTCCTCCTGCGGGAAGTACGGGTGCAGTTCGACCTGGTTCAGGACCGGGGCGACCGAGGCCTCGTCGAGCAGGCGGGTCAGCTGCTCGGTGCCGAAGTTGGAGACGCCGATCGACTTGACCCGGCCGTCCGCCTTCAGCTGCTCGAAGGCCTTCCAGATGTTGAGGTAGCTGCCGTGCATCGGGCGCGGCCAGTGGATCAGGTACAGGTCGAGGTAGTCGAGGCCGAGCTTGTCCATCGAGGCGTCGAACGCGCGCAGCACGGCGTCGCGGCCCTGCTCGCCGGACCAGTCGCGGGTGCCCGAGTTCCACAGCTTGGTGGTGATGTAGAGGTCCTCGCGGGCGATGCCGCCCGCCAGCGCCTCGGCGATCGCCGCGCCGGTGCCGGCCTCGTTCTCGTAGATGGCCGCGGTGTCGATGGAGCGGTAGCCCGCGCCGATCGCGGAGTTGACGGCGGCGGTGGCCTCACCGTCCGGGACCTGCCACACGCCGAAACCGAGCTGCGGGATCTGCGCGCCGTCGTTGAGAGTGACGCTGGGGATGGTGCTCACGGGACGGGATGCCCTCCTGGTCGTAGGTCTTTCCAGTGGGGGGCAACTGGCACCGGAACCTGATTGTTCCCGCCAAACGGGCGAATTTTGGGTGGAGGTTTGCAGTGGCTCGCCCCGGGCGGACGAGCGTCGGGGGCGGGGTCGCAGGCCCGTCGCGGGCCCCCGCAGGCCCGTCGGAGGTCCGTCGCAGGTCCGTCGCAGGCCCGTCGGAGGCCCGGCGGAGGTCCCTGGCGGGCTGGGCGGGCGGGCCGGGCGGGGAGCCGGGCGGGCGGGGCGGCGGAAAACCTGTTGCGCGGGTCACACCGGGGTTGGCAGGCTCGCGGACATGGCCTCCTGAAATCAGGGCCCTTCGTGCCCTTCCCATGTCCCGTCCGGGGCTCCCACCGGACGTGTCGACGCCGCCGCGCCGTTGCGCCGCGCGTCCGTCGCCCATTGCCCTCGCCTGTCGGCTCGGGCTGCTCGCGTGAACCGGTCCGCCGTGCCGGACGGCGCGCGCCCGTCCGTGCCCCGTTCGCCCGCACCCCCGTTCGCCCGGTTCCCCCGTACCTCCGCACCGTTCGTATCGGAGTGTCATGCCGCTCACCCCGCTGCCGCCGGCCGACCCCGGCAGTCCCGATCTCTCCTCACCCCTGGCCTTCCTGCGCTGGCTGCAGCGCAGTCAGCGGCGCGGGCAACTGCTCGCGACCTGCTGGACGCTGCTCGAGATGGGGTGCCAGGCCGCCCTGCCGATACCGCTCGGCTCGGGCGTGCAGGCCGCCGTCGACGGTGACGCCGGCGGGATCTGGCAGGCCGGCGGGCTCGCCCTGCTGCTTGCCGTGGGCGCCGCGCTGGGCACCGTCCTGTCGCATCGCCAAGCGGTCTGGAACTGGATCCACGCGGCTTGCCAGGTACGGCAGTTGGTGGCCCGGCAGGCCTCGCACCTCGGGGCCGGGCTGTCCCGCCGGATCGCCACCGGTGAGGTCGTCGCGGTCGGCAGCGGGGACGTCGAGCGGATCGGCTGGTACGTCGAGCTGATCGCCCGGGTCCGGTCCGCGGTGATCGTCTGGCTGGCCGTCAGCTCGGTGGTGCTGGTGGTCGAACCGGTGCTGGGCATCGGCGTGCTGCTCGGCGTCCCGGTGCTGGCGGCCTCCGTCTGGCCGCTGATCGGGCCGTTCGAGCGGCGCTACGAGCAGCAGCGCGCGCTCGGCGGCAAGGCCACCGAGCTGGCCGCCGACACGGTGGCGGGGCTGCGGGTGCTGCGCGGCATCGGCGGTGAGGAACTGTTCCTGGAGCGGTACCGGGCGGCCTCCCAGAAGGTGCGGGCGGCCGCCGTCCGCTCGGCCCGGATCTGGTCGCTGATGCAGGCCCAACAGGTGCTGCTGCCCGGCCTGTTCGTGATCGGTGTCACCTGGTACGGCGCCCGGCTGGCGGCCTCCGGCGAGCTCTCCGTCGGCACCCTGATCGCGGTGTACGGCGCGACCGCATTCCTGGCCGCGCCGCTGCGGATCCTGGGCGAGGCGGCGCACGCCTGGAGCGTCGCCCGGGTCTCCGCAGGGCGGGCCGTCCGGGTGCTGTCCCTCAGCCGGAGCGGTGGAGCGAGCGAGGCCACGACGACCACGACAATCACGCCGGCCCCACGGACCAGGCCGGCCAAGGCGGACCTGTACGACCCGGTCAGCGGGCTGACCGCGCGGGCCGGTGAGCTGACCGCGGTGGTCTGCGGGGACCCGGACCTCGCCGGGGCGCTCGCCGAGCGGCTCGGCGGCCACGTCCCGTTGGCCGAGGGCGAGCAGGCGCAGCCCTCCGTACGGCTCGGCGGGACGGAGCTGGACACGGTGCCGCTGGCCGAGGCGCGGGCGGCCGTGCTGGTCCACGACAAGGAGCCGGTGCTGCTCTCCGGCACCCTGGCCGAGCTGTTCGACATCCCGTCCTCGGGCCGGGTCTCGGCGGCCGAGGCGCTGGTGGCCGCCCGGTCGGACGACGTGCTGGAGGCGCTGGTGGACGGCTCGCCGGAGTGCGCGGGCGATCCGATGCGCGCCCGGATCACCGAGCGCGGGCGCTCGCTGTCCGGCGGCCAGCGCCAGCGGCTCGCCCTGGCCCGCGCGCTGCTGGCGGACCCGCCGGTCCTGGTGCTGGACGAACCCACCAGCGCGGTGGACGCCCACACCGAGTCCAGGATCGCCACCGGACTGCGGGACACCCGGGCGGGCCGCACCACCGTGGTGTTCGCGACCAGTCCGCTGCTGCTCGACCAGGCGGACCGGGTGGTGCTGCTGCGCGAGGGCCGGGTGGTCGCGGCGGGGCGGCACCGCGAGCTGATGCGGTCCGAGCCGGCCTACCGGGCCGTGGTCACCCGCGACGAGGAGGCCGCCCAGCCGGTGGGTGAGGCCGTGTGAACAGCGTCATGAACAGGTTCGCCGGCAGTCCCGCCCCGTACCCGAGGAGTACGTCATGAAGCCCCCCGTCCATGAGGAGCAGGGGCCGGCCGCCACCCTGCCGGTCGGCTCCCCGGCCGCCGTGCGCGCGTACCTGCTGCTGCTCGCGCGGCGGCACCGGGGCGGGTTCTCGACCGTCGTGGCGCTGCACTCGGTGGCCACGCTGGCCGGGCTGGTCGGGCCCTGGGTGCTCGGCCACCTGGTCGAGTCGCTGGCCACCGGCACCGCCGGGTCCACCATCACGGTGGCGGTCGCCTGGTACCTGCTGGCGCTCGTGGCGCAGGCCGCGTTCACCGGCTGGTCGCGGATGCGCGGCGCGGTGCTCGGCGAGCGGGTCCTGGCCGACCTGCGCGAGGACTTCCTGGTCCGCTCGGTCGCGCTGCCGACCGGTGTGCTGGAGCGGGCCGGCACCGGGGACCTGGTCTCCCGGGGCACCACCGACGTCGACCGGCTGGACAAGTCGGTGCGCGAGGCGGTGCCCGAACTCGCCGTCGCCGTGGTCTCGTTGCTGCTGGTGCTCGGCGCCCTGCTGGTCACCTCGCCGGTGCTCGCGCTGACCTCGCTGATCGGGCTGCCGCTGCTGCTGGCCACCTCCCGCTGGTACTTCCGGCGGGCGCCGCAGTCCTACCGCAACGAGTCGGCCGGGTACGCCGCGGTGAACACCGTGCTGGCCGAGACGGTGGACGCCGGGCGGACGGTCGAGGCGCTGCGCCTGGGCGGCCGGCGGATCGGGCTGACCGACCGCAAGCTGCGCGAGTGGCTCGCCTGGGAGCGGTACACCCTGTGGTTGCGCTCGGTCTGGTTCCCGACCATCGACGCGGTCTACACCGCGGCGGTGCTCGCGACCCTGGTACTCGGCGGGCTGTTCACGCTCAAGGGCTGGATCACCGTCGGCCAGTTGACCACCGGCGTGCTGTACGCGCAGATGCTGACCGGTCCGGTGGACCTGATCCTGCGCTGGTACGACGAGCTGCAGATCGGGCAGGCCTCGCTGGCCCGGCTGGTCGGCGTGCGCGAGGTGCCGGAACACGAGGAGGACGAGTCCGCCCGCCCGGACGGCCGCCGGGTGGAGGCCCGGGACGTCCGCTTCGGCTACCGCGAGGGCGCGGACGTCCTGCACGGGATCAGCCTGGATGTCGCCCCGGGCAGCCGGGTCGCGCTGGTCGGGCCGTCCGGGGCGGGCAAGTCCACGCTCGGGCGGCTGCTGGCCGGGATCTACGCCCCCGGCCGCGGCAGCGTGACCCTCGGCGGGGCGGCGCTGTCCCGGATGCCGGCCGAGCGGGTGCGCGCGGAGGTGGCCCTGGTCAACCAGGAGCACCACGTCTTCGTCGGCACCCTGCGGGACAACCTGCGGCTGGCCGCGCCCGACGCCGACGACACCGAGCTGCGGGCCGCGCTGGATGCGGTGGACGCCGGCGACTGGGTGGACGCCCTGTCGGAGGGGCTGGACACCGAGGTCGGCTCCGGCGGCACCTCGCTGACCCCGCCGCAGGCCCAGCAACTGGCCCTGGCCCGGCTGGTGCTGGCCGATCCGCACACCCTGGTGCTGGACGAGGCCACCTCGCTGCTGGACCCGCGCGCCGCCCGGCACCTGGAGCGCTCGCTCTCCCGGGTGCTGGAGGGCCGGACGGTCATCGCCATCGCCCACCGGCTGCACACCGCGCACGACGCGGACGTGATCGCGGTGGTCGAGGGCGGGCGGATCAGCGAGTACGGCAGCCACCCGCAGCTGGTCGCGGCCGGCGGTCCGTACGCGGCGCTCTGGCGCTCGTGGCGGGACGAGCGGTAGCAGCCGAGGAGTTCGGAGGGCCGTCGCCGTAGATCGGTAAACCCGCACGGGGTCGGATTGCCCCGTGCGGGTTACTCCCCGCCCCGGAAGGGCGCGTAACCGGGCAAATCGGCGGCCCGGCCCGCAGACTGCTCCGGTGACCAAGATTTCAGACGGCTCGTCCCGCTCCCCGCGCGGTGAGATCGGCGGGATCCCCACGCGGTACATCGGGATCGGCGTCATCGTCATCCTCGCCGTGTGGTTCCTGTTCGCCAACCTCGAAAAGGTGAAGATCCAGTTCTGGGTGTTCACCGTCACCGCACCGCTCTGGATCGCGTTGCTGGCCACGCTCGTCGCGGGCAGCGTGCTGGGCTGGCTGCTGAAGGGACGGCGCAGCAGGTGACCACAGCTCCCGAGCCGGCCCGGAGCGCCACCGCGGACTTCGCCCCGCTGATCGAGCTGCGCGGGGTCAACAAGCACTTCGGGGACCTGCACGTACTCCAGGACATCGAGCTGACGGTGGGCCGTGGCGAGGTCGTCGTGGTCATCGGCCCGTCCGGCTCCGGCAAGTCCACGCTCTGCCGGGCGATCAACCGGCTCGAACCGATCGAGAACGGCACCATCCTGCTCGACGGCGAGCCGCTGCCCGCGGAGGGCAAGGGCCTCGCCCGGCTGCGCGCCGAGGTCGGCATGGTGTTCCAGTCCTTCAACCTGTTCGCGCACAAGACCGTGTTGCAGAACGTCTCACTCGCGCAGATCAAGGTGCGCGGCCGGCCCAGGACGGAGGCCGACGCCAAGTCCCGCGCGCTGCTGGAGCGGGTGGGCCTCGCGTCGCAGGCCGACAAGTACCCGGCCCAGCTGTCCGGCGGGCAGCAGCAGCGGGTCGCGATCGCCCGCGCGCTCGCGATGGACCCCAAGGCGCTGCTCTTCGACGAGCCGACCTCGGCGCTCGACCCCGAGATGATCAACGAGGTGCTGGACGTCATGCGCCAGCTCGCGCACGAGGGCATGACGATGGTCGTGGTCACCCACGAGATGGGCTTCGCCCGGGCCTCCGCGAACCGGGTGGTGTTCATGGCGGACGGCAGGATCGTGGAGGACCGCGCCCCGGAGGGCTTCTTCAGCGCCCCCGAGAGCGAGCGCGCCCGGGACTTCCTGTCCAAGATCCTGAAGCACTGAGGCGGCGCCGTGAACGATGAGACGGCGCCCGGCGCAGGGGGGTCGGGGAAGCCCAGCGCAGCGCGCCCGGCGAAGCCCGCGGCGCGGGGGAGGAAGCGCGTGCTCGCCGCCGCCCTGCTGCTCACCGCGCTGGCGGCGGGCTGCGGCAAGGCCGGGACCCCGCCGCCCAAGGGCCCGCAGCCCAGCGCGCTGCCCAGCTACCAGGTGCAGAACGCCTCCTCGATCACCGGCTCGCCGACCCTGGACGCCGCCCGCAGCCGGGGCCACCTGGTGGTCGGCGCCAAGGAGGACCAGCCGTACCTGGGCCAGAAGAACCCGGCCACCGGCGTGTACTCCGGCTTCGACATCGAGATCGCCAAGATGGTCGGCGCCTCCCTCGGCTTCCCGCCGGACAAGATCCAGTTCAAGACCATCGCCTCGGCCAACCGCGAGACCGCGCTGCAGAACGGCCAGGTGGACTACTACGTCGGCACGTACACCATCAACGACAACCGGAAGAAGCTGGTCGGCTTCGCGGGGCCGTACTTCGTCGCCGGCCAGTCGCTGCTGGTGCGCAAGAACGACACCACCATCCACGGCCCGCAGGACCTGAACGGCAAGAAGGTCTGCTCGGCGGCCGGTTCGACGCCGTACCAGCGCATCCAGTCGCAGTACCCGAAGGCCAAGCTGATCGGCTACGACACCTACTCGGCGTGCGTCGACAACCTGATCACCAACCAGGTCGACGCCGTGACCACGGACAACGCGATCCTGCTCGGCTACGCGGCCAAGGTGCCGGACGAGCTCAAGGTGGTCGGCCCGCTGTTCTCGACCGAGCCGTACGGCATCGGGGTACCGAAGAACGACACCGTGCTGCGCATGGCGCTGAACGACGCGCTGGAGCAGCGCGAGCAGAACGGCGACTGGAAGAAGGCCTTCGAGGCCACCCTCGGTCTCTCCGGGGAAGCCGCGCCGGCCCCGCCGCAGATCAACCGGTACTGAGAGGGCCGCGCCGTGAAAACGCTGACCGACAACTGGTCGACCTACTGGGAAGGCTTCCTCGGCACGCTCTCGCTCTTCGCGGTGAGCGCCGTGCTGTCGCTGGTGCTGGGGGTGCTGATCGCGAGCTTCCGGGTCTCGCCGGTCAGGCCGCTGCGGGTGTTCGGGACGGTGTGGGTGACGATCCTGCGCAACACGCCGCTGACCCTGCTGTTCTTCATCGTGGTGCTGGGCCTGCCCCGGTTCGACATCACGCTGCCCTTCTACACCTTCGCGGTGCTCGCGCTCGGCTGTTACACCTCGGCCTTCGTCTGCGAGGCGATGCGCTCGGGCGTGAACACCGTGCCGACCGGGCAGGGCGAGGCGGCCCGGAGCCTGGGCATGACCTTCGGGCAGACGATGAGCCTGGTGGTGCTGCCGCAGGCGTACCGCTCGGTGGTGGCGCCGATCGGCAGCGTGATGATCGCGCTGGCGAAGAACACGGCGATCGCCGGCTCGTTCAGCGTCACCGAACTGCTCGGCACCTACCGGACCATCAACGAGCTGGGCTACAGCATCGTCTGGACCTTCGTCTGGATCGCCGTCGGCTACCTGATCATCACCCTTGCCATCAGCGCCGTCTTCAACCTGCTGGAACGACGAGTGGCGGTGTCCCGATGACCGTTGAATCCTCGGCGCTGTACGACATCCCCGGGCCGAAGGCGCTCGCCCGCCACCGGCTGTACGGCGGGATCGCGCTGCTGCTGATCGCGGCGGGGGTCGCCTGGGTCGTCTACATGCTGTTCCACACCCACCAGTTCACCTACGCCAAGTGGCAGCCCTTCGAGTACCGAGGCGTCCAGGAGCTGCTGCTGCGTGGGCTCGGCAACACGCTGAAGGCGTTCGGCTGGACGGTGCTGTTCGCGCTGCCGTTCGGGGCGCTGTTCGCGGCCGGGCGGCTGTCGGACCACCGGGTGGTGCGCTGGTTCTCCACGCTGGTGGTCGAGTTCTTCCGGGCCATGCCGGTGCTGGTGATGATCTTCTTCGTCTTCGTCGCGCTGAAGGTGCAGCCGCTGTGGGCGCTGGTGGCCGGGCTGGTGCTCTACAACGGGTCGGTGCTGGCCGAGGTGTTCCGGGCCGGCGTGCTCGCGGTGCCCAAGGGGCAGCGGGAGGCGGCGTACGCGCTGGGCATGCGCAAGACCCAGGTGATGTCCTACGTGCTGGTGCCGCAGGCCAACCGGGCGATGCTGCCGGCCATCATCAGCCAGCTGGTGGTCGCGCTCAAGGACACCTCGCTGGGCTTCCTGATCACCTACGAGGAGTTCCTGCACGCGGGCAAGCTGATCGCCACCAACCTCGACTACGACCTGCCGTTCATCCCGGTGGTGATCGTGATCGCGCCGATCTACATCGGCATGTGCCTGCTGCTCTCCTGGCTCGCCCGCTTCGTCGAGAAGCGCAGCCGGCGCAGCCCGACCGTGCGGGGCGGGGCGCCGGTGGTCAAGGCCGGGGTGGCGATGGGGCTGCCGCCGTCGGCGCAGCAGTGAGAGGCTTGGTTCGACGCTGAACCATAGGTACGGATGGGGCCGGGGCCGGTACCTCCAAATTCCTCTTATGATTGCGGGGCTGGACGGGACCGCGTGAACGGTCCGGACGACGACGACCCGGGCGGGAGGGCCATGGAGCCGGTGTTCGACTCGCGGCACATCAGGACGTTCCACGAGGTCGTCCGGGCCGGCTCCTACTCGGCCGCCGCCCGGGAACTCGGCTACACCCAGCCCGCCATCACCCAGCAGATGAAGGCGCTCGAACGCACCGTCGGCGTCCCGCTGTTCACCCGCGCCGGGCGCGGACTGCGGCTCACCGAAGCGGGCGAGGCGCTCTCCCGGCACGCCGAGCTGATCCTCGGCAGCATGTCCGCCGCCCAGCAGCAGCTCGCCGCGCTCGCCCGGCTGCGCGCCGGGCGGGTCCGGGTCTGCGCCTTCCCCAGCGCCAACGCCACCCTGATACCCGAGGCGATGGCCCGGCTGCTGGCCGAGCACCCCGGCGTACGGGTCGAGCTGCTGGAGGCCGAGCCACCCGACTCCGTCCAGCGGCTGCTGCGCGGGGAATGCGACATCGCGCTGGCCTTCCGCTACCCGGGCGCGGCCACCGAGGTCCCGGACGGGCTGGACGAGATCCCGCTGATGGAGGACCTGCTCACGGTGCTGCTGCCGGTCGGGCACCCGCTCGGCCGCCGGCACGCCGTACGGCTCGCCGACCTCGACGGCGAGCGCTGGATCGCCGGCTGCCCACGATGTCGGGCCAATCTGCTGCACGTCTGCGCGGAGGAGGGCTTCGCGCCGGACATCGTCTTCTCCACCGACGACAACCTCGCGGTGCAGTCGCTCGTCGCCGCCGGGGTCGGGATCGCGCTGATGCCCGCGCTGGTCCTCTCCTTCATGTGTCACCGCAAGGTCACCGGGCGGGCCGTCGAGCCGCACCTGCGGCGGCAGGTGAGCGCGTACGTGCTGCGCGAGCACCGCCGGATCCCGGCCACCGGACTGGTCCTGGACCACCTGCGGCAGGCGGCGGCGAGCCGGGTCGGCTGCTGACATATAAGCCTTGGTGGGGATATTGCTTACAAAACCTCCTTGGACGTGATAGGTCGCTAGGGCCGAACCTGCTGGCATGACGCCCTCAGCCACGGTCGGCAGCGACCGGCTCACCGAGCGGATGACCGCGCTGATCAGCGAGATCCGCGCCGTCGTGGACCGCGGACTGCCCCCAGAGCTCACCGCCTACCTGGTCGGCGAGCGCCTCGCCCCGCACCTGCACGCCGACCAGGACGGACCCGACGCGCTGCTCACCCCCGCCCAGTGCGAGGGCGACCCGCAGCGGTACCGCCAGCACGTCCTGCACGCCGAGGAGGACGGCAGCTTCTCCGTCGTCGCCCTGGTCTGGCTGCCCGGACAGCACACCCCGATCCACGACCACGTCTCCTGGTGCGTGGCCGGCGTCCACCGCGGCCAGGAGAGCGAGACCCGCTACCGACTGGTCCCCGACGGCCGCACCGCCCGGCTGGTCGAGACCGAGCACGTGGCTGGCCCGGCCGGCACCGTCGCCGCCTTCGCCCCGCCCGGCGACATCCACCTGGTGCGCAACTCCTGCAGCAGCACGGCCATCTCCATCCACGTGTACGGCGCGGACGTCTCGCGGCTCGGCACCAGCATCCGGCGGGTCTACCGGCTGCCCGCCGACCAGGAGCAGTGAGCGGCGGCGTGGCACTGACCCTGCGGCAACGCGCCGCCCGCACCCACTCGCTGCCCCCGATGCGCGGAGACGCCCCCGGACTGCTGCTCGCGGCCCTCGGGGTGGCCGCCGCCCTGGGCGTCCACGCCGTGGTGCCGGCCGTGCCCAAGCTCACCGCCGCCGTCGTGCTCGGCATGGCGGCGGCCCACCTGCCCGGGCTGCGCCCGGTGGTCCGCGGGGTCGCCCGGCCGGGCCTGTCCACGGCCGGGAAGCGGCTGATGCGGGTCGGGATCGTCCTGCTCGGGCTCAAACTCAGCCTGGACGACGTGCTAGGCCTCGGCTGGGCCACCGTCGCCATGGTGATCGTGGTGGTCGCGGCCACCTTTGCCGGCACGCTCTGGCTGGGCCGGCGGCTCGGCCTGCCCGGCGACCAGCCACTGCTGGTCGCCACCGGGTACTCGATCTGCGGGGCCTCGGCCATCGGCGCGGTCAGCCAGGCCGCGGGCAGTGAGGAGGAGGACGTCGCGGCTTCGGTGGCGCTGGTCACCCTGTGCGGGACCCTCGCGATCGCCGTCCTGCCGCTGCTCCAGCAGCCGCTCGGGCTCGGCGACGTGGAGTTCGGGCGCTGGGTCGGCGCGAGCGTGCACGACGTCGGACAGGTGGTCGCCACCGCGCAGACCGGCGGGGCGGCGGCGCTGCGGGAGGCGGTACTGGTCAAGCTGATGCGCGTGGTGCTGCTGGCGCCGCTGGTCGCGGGGGTGGCCGTCGCGGTGCGGCGGAACCTGCGGGCGGCGCAGGCGGCGCGGGCGGCGCGGGTGGCGCGGGTGGCGCAGGCGGTGGGTGCGGGCTCCGGTGGGGCCTCGGGCGGGGGACCGTCGGCGGGGGCGATGGCGGAACCGCTGGAAGGACCGCCGGCGGGACCGCTGTCGGGTGCGCTGGAGGGGGCGGCTGCGAATTCGGTGAAGACCGGGAGCCGTCCGCCGATCGTGCCCCTGTTCGTGGCGGGGTTCCTCGCGATGATCGTCCTGCGGACCACCGGCGTGCTGCCCGAGCGGGCGCTCGGCCTGGCCGGAGACGCCCAGGAACTGCTGCTCGCCGCCGCGTTGTTCGGCCTCGGCAGCGCCGTGCACCTGCCGACCATGATCCGTACCGGCGGGCGGATCGCCCTGCTCGGGCTCGGCTCCTGGGTGGTCGTGGCCGGCGTCTCCTACGCGGGGGTACTGATCACGACCTGACGGGCCCCGGTGCGGACTCGGCTATTGTCGGGCGGGTACTCGTCCGCACCGGGACGGTCCTGCGGTCACACCGGGACGGTCCGCAGTCGAGTTCGCCCGAGTTCACTTGAGTTCACTTGAGTTCGCCCGAGTTCGCCTGGGTTCGTCGAGGAGGACGGATGACCACCGCACTGCCCGAACGGGACGGCCCCGAGGCCGTCGTCACGCTCGACCGACGGGAAGGCCCGTTCGGCGAGGTGGTGCTGCGGCAGCGCGGACGGCACTTCGAGATCATCGCCAACGGCTGCTTCCTCATGGACACCGCCGACGGACGCTCGGAGCGACTGCTGATCCAGGCCGCGCTGGACGAACTCGACCGTACGGGCAGCCGGCCCGAGCGGCCGGCGGTCCTGATCGGCGGCCTCGGGGTCGGCTTCTCGCTCGCGTACGCGGCGGCCGAGCCGCGCTGGGGCCGCATCGCCATCGTCGAGCGGGAGACCGCGATCATCGACTGGCACCGGAACGGCCCGCTCGGCGCCTTCTCGGACGGCGCGCTCGAGGACGAGCGGGTCGCGGTGCTCCACACCGACCTGCTGGAGTACCTCGCGGCCGCGGACGGCGAGCGCTACGACGCCCTGTGCCTGGACATCGACAACGGGCCGGACTGGACCGTCACCGACTCCAACAACGGGCTCTACGGCGCGGACGGACTCGCGGTGCTCTGGCACCGGCTGCAGCCGGGCGGGGTGCTGGCGGTGTGGAGCGCCCAGCCGTCGCAGGCCTTCGAGGAGGCGCTGCGGGGGGCGGGCTTCTCGGACGTGGTGACGCACGAGATCCCGGTGTCCCGGGGAGTGCCGGACGTGGTGCACCTGGCGCGGCGCGCGGGCTGAGAGCGAACCCGGCCGACGCGAACGGCGGTTGGCGGGGATCGGCTGCTGGGGTTTCTCCCATGGGACTTCTCCCTGGGGCAGTGGAGGGTCTGGCGGGCGGTGGTGGGTGGTGGCTGAGAGCGGTACTCCCTCGGAGCGGATCGCGGCCGAGCTTCGACGGCGCATCGTGGCAGGGGAGTTGGCGCCGGGGGCCCGGGTGCCGTCGACCCGGCGGATCACCCGGGAATGGGGCGTGGCGATGGCCACGGCGACCAAGGTGCTGAACCGCCTGCGGGAAGAGGGGCTGGTCCGCGCCGTTCCGGGGGTGGGGACGGTGGTGGTCGGGACCAAGGCGTCCGGGGCTACGGCGGTCGAGGCTGCGGTGGCTGGGGCGAGGGTTGCCGGGGCGAAGGGGGCTGGGGCCGAGGCGGCTGCGGCGTTGGCTCCGGCCGCCGTTCGGCGTGCGCGGGCCGGCGGTGAGCGGGACCTCACCCGGGAGCGGATCGTGGCGACGGCCGTCCGGGTGGCGGACGTGGAGGGGCTGGCGGCGCTGTCGATGCGACGGGTCGCGACGGACCTCGGGGTCGCGACGATGTCGCTCTACCGTCATGTGCCGGGCAAGGACGAGCTGTTGCGGCTCATGCTGGACGTGGCCTTCGGCGAGCAGCCTCTGCCCGAGCGGCCGGCGTCGGTGTCGGCGTCGGACTGGCGGGAGGGGCTGGAGTCGGTCGCGCGGCTGCAATGGCGGATCTACCGGCGGCACCCGTGGCTGGCGTCCACGATGTCCTTCACCCGGCCGGTGCTCGCGCCGGACGCGGCGCTGCACACCGAGCGCTCGATGGCGGTGCTGGCGGGACTGGGGCTGAGCCGGGAGGAGATGGCCCAGGCCTCCGTCGCGCTGGCGGCGTTCGTGTGCGGGCTGGCCGTCCACTTTGAGCGGGAGGCGCAGGCCGAACAGGACAGCGGGCTGTCGGCGGACGAGTGGATGGACCGTCTGGACGACGAGGACCACGACCGGCTGATGTCGGACCCGGACCGGTTCCCGATGTTCGACGCGATGAACCGGGGTCCGGAGATCGACCTGAGTCTGGAGGCGCTGTTCGAGTTCGGGATGGCGCGGATGCTGGACGGGATCGCGGCGGTGATCGAGCGGCGGCGCGCGTGACGGGTGGCGGAGGGCAGCCGACGGCTGACCGGTGACAGGTAACAGATTTCAGGTTTCAGATTTCAGCGAACGAAATCTGAAATCTGAAACCTGTCAGCTGTGACCCGTCACCCGTAGCGTGTCGTCTGTTCGCCGTTCCCTGCTCGCGCGCGCAGCTGCCAGGCTCAGCCGAACGGACGGTGCTCCGGCGTCGCGTTCGCGTCCGCCGCTGCCTCGGGCTCCTTCGCCGGCGTGGACGGGAAGTCCGGCATGGCGAAGGGGTCGAAGTCCGGCGGCGGGACCATGACCGGCGTGCCCTTCGGGCGGTCCTCCGCGGTCGGCTCGGCCTCCGCCGCGACTGCTGCCGCGACGGGCGCCGGGATGACCGGCGGGGTCGACGGCGGCGGCGGGATGGCCGGGCCCTGCGGGGCGAGGGTGGTGCCGAACGGGTCGCTCTTCCGGTCGGCCGCGACCGTCGTGCCGAACGGGTCGGCGGCGGCGGGCTGCGCTGCGGGCGCGGCGGCCGGTGTGGACGGGAGGTCCGGCATGGCGAAGGGGTCGAAGTCCGGCGGCGGGACCATGACCGGCGTGCCCTTCGGGCGGTCCTCCGCGGTCGGCTCGGCCTCGGTGGTGGACGACTCGGCGACGGGCGCGAAGGGGTTGAAGTCCGCGGGCGGAACCCGCACCGGCGTGCCGCGCAGGTGGACGGGCAGCTCCGTGGGCTCCTCCGTCTGCGTCGGCGTCGGCGTCTGCGTCTGCGTCTCCTCGACCGGCACCGGTTCCGGATCCGGTGCCTGAGGGGGAGCCGGCACGGTGGCAGGCACGGCGGCGGGCGCGGCGCCGGTCGGGGCCGGCTCGCCGTCCCAGCCGAACTGGATGCTCTTCAGCAGCTCCGCGAACGCCTCGGTGTACAGCTCCCAGTCCTCCGGCCGCGCCGTGGACAGCTGGGCGCACAGCACCGTCCCGCCGTCCGGCAGCGGTACGAAGGCCTGGACGGCCGAGGTGACCACCCAGCGTCGCTGCCCGTCGGCGGCCAGCGGTCCGGGCACCGGGACGGTCCGTCCCTCGACCAGGACGGCGGCCGGGCCGGCCGGCAGCAGGACCGTCCACACCTCGGCGTGCCGTCGGACGGTGGCCAGCTCGGTGGCGAGCGCGGTGATCGGCAGCGGGTGCCGGGCGAGCGAGACGACGAGGGCGGCGTCCGAGGTGCGGTCGTCGAGCTCGAGGGCGCAGACGCCCGCGTACGCGACGCCCGCGTCCTGGATCAGGTCGGCCAGGGTGGCGGCGACCACCGCGAAGTCGCGGCGCGGCTCGGTACCGGTGGTGCTGAACAGTTCCTCGGCGACCTCCGCCAGGTGCCCGGACAGCTCGGCGGCCGCCGCCGCGGTGGCCGGGGCGGTCCCGTCGGCCGGGTCCGCGTCGGCGGGCAGCGGGGGCACCGTACGGGCGGAGACCCCGGGGGGCCCGCCGGGGGAGGTCAGCGGGTGGAAACCGGGCGGGACGACCAGCCGGACCTCGGCGCCCGCGCCGGTGGGCAGTTCGACCGGTTGCCGGGTCTGCTGTCCGGCCGCCAGCGCGGCGAGCGCCGGGGCGAACGGCGGGCGCAGCATGGCGTCGGCGAACTCACCGGTGACCGGCAGCTGGAAGAGCGCGGCCGAGGTGGTGCCCCGGTCGGCGATGGCGCCGCGCACCGGTCCGCCGCCGTAGCGGGACTGCAGCGCGTCGATCACCCGGTCGGCGATCCGGGCGCCGGTGCCGGGACGGGCGGAGCCGACGGTGATCACCGTGCCGAGCCGGTCGAGGGCGGCGTGCACCGGGCCGTTGGGGGCGAGCGGCAGGCCGAACAGCGCCTCGGCGGCGGGGTGCGCGGTCGCGCGCAGGGCGCTCAGCGAGGCCGCCGGGTGGCGCGAGGTGTGCTCGTCGAAGAGGGCGTCGGTGAGCGTGCCGAGGGTCGCGCAGACCTGCTCGGCTGCCGCGAAGGGGTTGGCCTCCGCACTGAACTGGACGTCCTGGGTCAACTGGTGAGCCCCCCGCTCTGCTCCGTCTGCCGTCGGTGGTTCGGGTGGAATCGGGCCGGTCGCGGCGGCGCGCCGTCAGATCCCTGCCCATTCCTATCAGAGCCCGCCGTCCTGACCGAACCGCAGGATGACCGGATGATCACTCGGACGAGCGCGTCGGCGGGGGCTCCTCGGTGGCCTCAGCGGCACCGGCGGCCTCGGCAACCTCGGTGGCCTCCCCAACCTCAGCGGCCCCGGTGGCCTCGGTGGCGAGCGCGGTGAGCGCGTCGAGGATCCCCGGGACGGCGAGCAGCGCGGCGAGGTCCCGCACCAGACGCCCGGTCGGCCCCTGCGGGCGCTCGTCGGCGAAGAAGGAGGCGAGCTCGGCGGCGAGCGCCGGCTCCCGGGCGGCGGTGATGGTGAGTGCCGCGACGAACTCCTGCACCAGGTGCAGCTGCAGTTCCTCCAGCGGCACCGAGCGCTCGCCAAGCCACTCCAGCGAGGTGATCTCGGCGTTGGCGATCCAGGCGCGGACGGTCAGCCGCAGCGCCGGGCTGGGCGAGGGGATCGCCAGGTGGGCCAGGATCTGCTCCTGCGCGGCCCGGCGGACCTCGTCGATCACCGCCGAGGTGCCCGCGCTGGCGGCCACCGAGCCGCCCCGCAGCAGCGCCGCGAAGCCCGGCCCGTGACTCTGCACGAAGTCCAGGTAGCGGCCCATCACCCGGTACAGCCGCTCCGACAGCGGCCCTTCCATCGGCTCCTCGAAGCGGGCCGACAGTTCCTGGCCGGCCCGCCGCAGCGACTCCTCGTACAGCGCCTGCTTGCCGGGGAAGTAGTGGTACACCAGCGGCCGGGAGGCGCCCGCGGCGGCGGCGATGTCGTCGATCGACACCTCCTCCGGCGGCCGCCGGCTGAACAGCTCCAGGGCCACGGCGATCAGCTGCTCCCGCCGCTCGTCCACGCTCAGCCGCCGACGGGGCCGGTCACCCGCCGCCGCCCGGGCGGGTGCGGAGGTCCGTGCTGCGCGGTCGGCCGTCGGGGACGGCGTACGGGAGGCCATGCGGCCAGCCTATCCGGCGGTGGTCCGGGGGCCCATGCGGCCGTCCGTGCGGCGGTTGTGCAGCGTCCACGCGGCGTCTGCGGCCGTCTACGCGGCCCGGAAGTCCAGATAGCGGCGGTAGGCCTCGCGGCCGTCGGCGACGAAGGTGTCACGGGCGAGGCGCTCGGCGAGTTCGTCGGGGGTGAGCCAGGTGTGCCAGGCGACCTCGGACTCCTGCGGGTCGACCGGGCCGTCCCATTCGGCCTCGTACATGTCGCACCACCAGGTGAGCTTGCCACCGTCGGGCTCCCGGAAGAGGAACTTGAACATCGGGCGCGGGACGATGCCGTGGACGCCGAGTTCCTCCTCGGCCTCGCGGACGGCGGCCTCGGCGTAGGTCTCGCCCGAGCCGACGACGCCGCCGACGAACATGTCGTACGCCCCGGGGGCGAACAGTTTGGTGTCGGTGCGGCGGTGGACGAAGATCCGTCCGGCCGGGTCGCGGACCAGGATGAAGACGCAGCGGTGGATCAGGCCGCGCCGGTAGACCTCGCCGCGCAGGGCGGTCCCGATCACCCGGTCGTGCTCGTCGACGATGTCCAGCAGTTCTTCGGCAGGGTTGGTCATGACGGACAGGTTAGGGTTTCGGGGCCCGACTCGAACGGATCTTCACGATCCTTCGAACACGGGTGGACCATGACGATCGTTACCGGGGTGAAGGCGGCGCGCGATGGTGGAGATCTGGGGCGAGACGGCCGAGGGGTTCGAGCCCGTACGGGCGGCCTTCGCACGGAACTTCGCCGAGTACGGCGAGCTCGGCGCGGCCTTCGCGCTGTACGCGCACGGCCGCAAGGTGGTCGACCTGTGGGGCGGCGACGCCCGGCCCGAGGTCGGCGGGCGGCCCGCGCCGGCGGTGCCGTGGACGGCGGACACCGCGCAGGTGTTGCGCTCGGTCACCAAGGGCCTGACCGCGACCACCGCGCTGCTGGCCGTCGAACGCGGACTGCTGGACCTGGACGCGCCGGTGGCCTCGTACTGGCCGGAGTTCGCGGCGGCGGGTAAGGGCGGGGTGCCGGTGCGCTGGCTGCTCTCGCACCGGGCCGGGGTGCCCGCGCTGGACGTGCCGCTGCGGTTGGAGGACGTGCTCACCTGGGAGCGTGCGGCCGCCGCCGTCGCCGCGCAGACGCCCGCCTGGGAGCCCGGCACGGCGCACGGCTACCACCCGTACACCTTCGGCTGGCTGGTCGGCGAGGTGGTGCGGCGGGTGAGCGATCGGACGATCGGACAGTACTTCGCCGAGGAGATCGCCCGGCCGCTCGGACTGGACCTGTGGATCGGGCTGCCGGCCGGGGCCGCGCCGCGGGTCGGCAAGCTGGTCGACCTGCCCGCCCCGGAGGCGGCCCGGACCGGACCGAGCGGGCTGCGGCTGCGGCCCAAGCAGTCCGTCCGGGACGCCTACGAGGACCCGAGTTCGCTGACCGCGCGGTCGTTCGCCTCGGTGCGCCCCGGGGTGGACCTCAACGACCCGGCGGTGCAGGCCGCCGAGATCCCCGGCGCCGGCGGTATCGGCACCGCCCGTTCGCTGGCCCGGTTCTACGCGGCGCTGATCGGCGCGGCCGACCGCCCCGACGGCTCCGGCGCGCTGCTGCCGCCGCTGCTCGGACCCGAGGTGCTGACCCGCGCGGTCGGGCCGGCCGTGCACGGGCCCGACCGGGTGCTGATCGTCAACTCCACCTTCGGCCTGGGTTTCTGGCGGCACGGCCCGACCGCGCCGATGGCCTCCCCGGCGAGCTTCGGGCACCCCGGGCGGGGCGGTTCGCTGGGCTTCGCCGACCCGGAGCTGGGGCTGGGCTTCGGCTACGTCACCAACGGCATGCAGCCGGGCGTCACCGGGGACATCCGCTCGCGGAACCTGATCCGTGCGGTGCGGGGGTGCCTGGGGCTGTCCTGAGCCCACAGACCGTCCTGAGCCCGGAAGCCGTCCTGCGCCTGCGGGCTGTCCTGAGCCCGGCAGCCGTCCTGCGCCCGCTGGGTTCAGGCCTGGCCGGTGTCGAAGCGGCGGATCTTGCCGCCCTCGACGGTGAAGCGCCACGCGGTGCGCATCATGCCCCAGGTGTCGTTGGTGAACTCGGCGACGAGCGCGTGGCCGCCGTTCGACTCGGTCTGGACGGCCATCCGGCCGTTCGGGCCGAAGATCTCCCGGTCGACCCAGTCCGCCAGCTCGCGCTCGGAACCGTCGTCGGACATGGCCGCGTCCGGCGCGAGCAAGGCGAAGAAGGCCTCGCGGTCGCCCGCGTTGATCGCGGTGACGAACGCGCGGACGGCGGGGTCGGTGAGTTTGGCGGGGGCGATGGTCATGTGGGACTCCCGGAGACGGGTGAGGGGTCGGGGAGTCCTGTCTACGACGTTCGCGGGGGCCGTCCGGGCATGTCGGCGGCGCGTCGGGAAAATGGCAGGATTCATGTGCTTGGATCCCGAAATGGGTGATTCGGCCCCACGGCTTGACCCGAGTGATGGCTCGACCCGAGTGCCCGCCGCGGGGAGTGGCGGTGGAGCGGGAGACCGGAACCGTCTCCCGCTCCACATTTCCGCAGGGCCGGCCTAGAAGAAGCCGACCGCGTCGGGGGAGTAGCTGACCAGCAGGTTCTTGGTCTGCTGGTAGTGCTCCAGCAGCGCCTTGTGGTTCTCCCGTCCGATGCCGGAGTTCTTGTACCCGCCGAAGGCCGCGTGCGCGGGGTAGGCGTGGTAGCAGTTGGTCCAGACCCGGCCCGCCTGGATGGCGCGTCCGGCCCGGTGGGCGGTGTTGAGGCTGCGGGTCCACACGCCCGCGCCGAGCCCGTACTGGGTGTCGTTGGCGAGCGCGACCGCCTGGTCGAAGCCGTCGAAACGGGTCACCGAGACGACCGGGCCGAAGATCTCCTCCTGGAAGACCCGCATCGAGTTGTCGCCCTCGAAGACCGTCGGCGTGACGTAGTACCCGCCGGCCAGGGCGCCGCCGAGGTCGGCCCGCTCGCCGCCGGTGAGGACCTTGGCGCCCTCGGCCTGGCCTATCTCGAAGTAGGAGAGGATCTTCTTCAGCTGTTCGGCGCTGGCCTGGGCGCCGACCTGGGTGTCGGTGTCCAGCGGGTCGCCCTGGCGCATCGCGCGCACCCGCTGCAGGCCGTCGGCGAGCAGCCGCTCGTAGATCGAGGAGTCGATCAGCGCGCGGCTGGGGCAGGTGCAGACCTCGCCCTGGTTGAGGGCGAACATCGCGAAGCCCTCGACGGCCTTGTCGTAGAAGGCGTCCGAGGCGGCGGCGACGTCCGCGAAGAACACGTTGGGGCTCTTGCCGCCGAGCTCCAGGGAGACCGGGATCAGGTTGTCGGCCGCCGCGCGGGCGATCAGCCGGCCGGTGGAGGTCTCGCCGGTGAAGGCGAGCTTGCGGATCCGCGGGCTGGCGGAGAGCGGGGCGCCGGCCTCCTCGCCGAAGCCGGTGACGATGTTGAGCACGCCGGGCGGCAGCAGGTCGGCGGTCAGCTCGGCGAGCAGCAGCACCGAGGCCGGGGTCTGCTCGGCGGGCTTGAGTACCACCGCGTTGCCGGCCGCGAGCGCCGGGGCGAGCTTCCAGATCGCCATCAGGATCGGGAAGTTCCACGGGATGATCTGGCCGACCACGCCCAGCGGCTCGTGGAAGTGGTACGCCACCGTGTCCTCGTCCAGCTGGGAGAGGCTGCCCTCCTGGGCGCGCAGCGCGCCGGCGAAGTAGCGCAGGTGGTCGACGGCGAGGGGGAGGTCGGCGGCCAGCGTCTCGCGCACCGGCTTGCCGTTCTCCCAGCTCTCCGCGACCGCCAGCTGCTCCAGGTTGGCCTCCATCCGGTCGGCGATCCGCAGCAGCACCTGGGCCCGCTCGGCGGCCGGGGTGCGGCCCCAGACGGGGGCGGCGGCGTGGGCCGAGTCCAGGGCGGCCTCGATGTCCTCGGCGGTGCCGCGGGCGACCTCGGTGAACACCTCGCCGGTGACCGGGGTCGGGTCGCCGAAGTACGCGCCGCGCACCGGGGGCGTCCATCCGCCGCCGATCCAGTGCTCGTACCGGGAGCGGTAGGCGACGATGCTGCCGGGCGTGCCGGGGGGCTGGTAGACCGTCATGCTCTGGTGTCTCCTCGCGACGTCGGGCGCCGCCCGGGCCGTGCGGCCGGAGGCGGCGCGCCGGACCGCCCGGTCGGGGCGGCCCGGCGGGAGGGTAAGGACACGCACATGGGCCGGACGCCCGGGGGCGCCCGCCGTCGAGCACGATAGCCGCCGGGCGCGGGGCGCGGCTACGGTCCGTGCGCCCGGTCCGTACGGAGGGTGCGCGTTCCGGCCGTTCTCGCGGGCTCGGTCGGGCAGGCCGGCACGGTCGGGCAGGTCGGCACGGTCGGTCACCGCGCCACCGTCGGTCACTGTGGCGCGGTCCGGCGCGTCGGCGCGTCGGCTTCGTCGGCCGGCTGCCCCGGTCGGCTGCGGGTCGGCGCGCGGCGGCCGGGGGCCCGGCGGGCGGACGTCAGACCGCGTGGTACCGGCCGGTGCGGGCCTCCCAGCTGAGGTAGCCCGCCAGCCAGGTGAGCAGCCCGTCCGCGTACCGCTGGGCGATCGCGCGTTCGATCCGGGACAGGCCCAACTCGCGGTAGACGTCGGGAAGTCGCTCGTGCAGGTCGGCGCAGCGCTCGACCATCAGCTGGGCCTCCGCAATGACCGCCGCGCAGGCTTCCTCGGCCGAGCAGCGGCGCTCGCGCTGGACGATCATCACCAGGTTGTTGACGTCGCCGCGCGGCGCCTCCAGCGGGTAGGAGCGCACGTCGTTGCTGAGTGACGGTATGTCGGCGGCCAGCTGGCGGAGTTGACGGAGCACCGGGTGGTGCAGGACGGCGGCGGGGACCTCGAACTGGCCGATGCGTTCGACCATGTCGAAGATGGTCTCCATCGCCGCGGTGCCCCGTCTGAGCTGCAGGTAGCCGTCCCGGTCCGGGGGGCGGGCGGAGATCCGGCCGGCCGCCTCGGCCGGGTGGCTGGCCAGGTAGTACTCCCAGTTGTACGCGGCGCGGGCCTGCCAGCGCGCGGGCATGCCGTGTGCGCTGCGGTTCCAGAGGTCGGCGAAGGCGGTCTCGATCGCGGAGCCCTGGTCGGGACGGGCGCCGTGCAGGACGGCGATCAGGCGTTCGCAGATCGGAGCGACTTCCGAAGGGCGGCGACCGAGCGGGCCGTCGAACTGGTCGTCGAAGAGGAAGTAGAAGCCCATCAGGTCGGCGGCCAGGGCGAGTTCGTCCGGTCCGGCGTCCGGGTAGCCCAGCGCGGCGAGGTCCACTACCTCCCAGTGCGCGTAGCCGGGGTGGTCGGCGTCGGGCAGCAGGGGGTGGCGGATCAGCCAGTCGCGGTGCAGCGCGGTGGCCTGCGGGCCGTGCGGACTGCGGCGGTGCGGGAACGGGATCTGAAGTGAGTTGTCGTCAGACATCGGACTCCCGGTGCAGCGGAGGGTGGGGGCGCTTGTGGTTCGATCATTGACCGTGGGGGGAGTTGACGCGGCGAGGCGGAGGTGGTGCGGGTGGGTCCGGCAAGATCATCTGCGCCTCGAGGGCCGTAGGGTATCGGATGTAATGATCGGACGTTAGGGATATAGGGCAATTGCCCTTGGCAAGCCGTCCGAACCCTCACCGTCCGCCCCAGCCTGCACGAACGCCACACGGTGAGGCCCGCGCAGCGCTACCCTCGGCTCCACGCAGTGATGGAGCTGTGACGCGATCGGGCGAGGCGGAGGCGCGACGGTGACCGAGCAGGAGAACGACGTTCGGACGGGATCCGGTTCCGGCCGGGACGGCGACGGCACCGCGTCCCGGGTCCGGCTGCGCGACCGCGACGCCGAACTGCGCTCGGTGGAAACCGCCGTCGACCGGCTCTGCCGCGAATTCGCCGCCGGCGGCACCGAGATCGGCGACCTGCTCGCCTTCTCCGGCCGGCCCGGCATCGGCAAGACCACCCTGCTGCAGGAGGTCCGACGGATCGCAAGGCTACGCGAGGGCGCCACCGTCCTGTTCGCCCGAGGCGGCGAACGCCAGTTCAAGGAGCCCTACCACGTACTGCGCCAGCTGCTCCAGCCGGTGCTCACCAACCTCCCGCCGGACGTGTTCCGCCAGGTCATGGGCACCTGGGAGGAGGTCGTCGGACCGGCCATGGGCCTCAAGCAGCCCAAGGCCGGCGCCCGCCGCCTCGACCCGCAGGGCGTGCGCGACGGCCTCGACTACGTCCTCACCCAGCTCGCACCGCGCCGAGCACCGATGGTGATGATCGTCGACGACCTGCACTGGGCCGACGCGGAATCCCTCTCCTGGCTCGCCAAGTTCGCCGTCCGCTCCGGCGAACTGCCCGTCCTGCTCGTCTTCGCCTTCCGCGAGGACGAGAGCGACTGGCCCGCCGCGACCGAGGAGTTCCGCCGGGACATCATCGGCCTCAAGGGCCGCAAGCACGAGCTCAACCGACTCAACCTCAGCTCCGTCACCGACATGATCCGCGCCGAACTCGGCGACAAGGCCGAGGACGCCTTCTGCTACGAGTTCTGGAACGTCGTCAACGGCAACCCCTTCGAGGCCGGTCGCCTGCTCGACCAGGTCCGCGACCAGGAGCTCGAACCGGTCGAGGAGAACTCGCGGCAACTGCGCGAACTCGCCGTCGACGCCACCGGGATGACCCTCAAGAGCTGGCTGGACCAGCTCGGCGCCGCCACCCTGCGCTTCGCCTGGGCCTGCGCCATGCTGGGCACCGACATCCGGATCGACCTCGCCACCCGGATCTCCACCCAGAGCACCGAGGGCGCCCGCGACTCCATCAAGCAACTGCGCAAACAGCGCGTGCTCACCCAGGCCCCCAACGGGAACCTCGAGTTCGTCCACCCGCTGATCGCCAGCTCGATCTACAACACCATGCCGGACGCCACCCGCCTCGGCATGCACGGCATCGCCGCCGTCGAGATCGAGAACGCCGGACTCGGCCTGCTCGCCGCCTCCCGCCACCTCGTCGAGACCCACTCCGGCGAGGGCGACGACCGGATCGTCAAGAAGCTGCGCCGCGCCGCCGTCGAACACCAGCTGATCGGCGCCCCCGAGGCCGCCCAGCGCTGCCTGAACCGCGCACTCAACGAGCCGCCCGCCGACGAGATCAAGGCCGAGGTGCTGTACGAACTCGGCTGCTCCGCCCTGCTCACCGACTCCGTCGCCACCGTCAACCAGCTCAAGCTCGCCCTCGACCCCGACGAGGTGCCGCTGCGCCCCGAACTGCGGGTGGACGCCACCTTCCGGCTCTCCGAGGTGCTCGCGCACAGCGGCGAGCTGCGCCAGGCCGCGCTGGTCTGCCAGGACGAGGCGCAGAAGACCCACGACCCGGCGGGGCGCCAGCGGCTGCAGGCCGCCTCCTTCATGTGGCACGCCTTCCGCAAGTCCGAGGAGGACGGCCCCGGCCGCTCCGCCCGGCTCGGCGAGATGTGCAGCGGCCTCACCGGCCGGGAGGCCGCCGACCGGGCCGTGCTCGCCATGCGGGCCTGGGACCTCACCCTGCGCGGCGCGCCCTCCAACGAGGCGCTCGCCCTCGCCGACGAGGTCCTCGACGGTGGCCGGCTGCCCAAGGGACTCGGCTGGACCGACACCACCTGGGGCTTCGAGCTGCCCTCGATGCTCGGCCTCACGTACATCTACAACGACCGTGTCGCCCAGGCCGAGCGGCTGGCCGCCGACGCCATCATCCAGTTCGAGGTGGCCGGTTGGAGCGGCGCCCACCGGGGCTTCGCGTACTTCCTGATGGGGCTGGCCCGGTTCCGCCGCGGCCTGCTCGCCGAGGCCGAGGACTTCCTGCGCCGGGCGTACCGCATCTCCGAGCGGATCGGGGAGAAGTTGCCGCTGGCCTGGGACGCGGTCGGCGTGCTGGTGGACACCCTGATCGCCCGCGGCCGCGTCGACGAGGCCTGGGAGCTGGCCAACGACTTCGGCTTCCACCCGCCCTACCACGCGACCGCCATGGTGCTGCCGGACGCGGCCTCGCTGTACGGCAAGCTGCTGATCGCCAAGAACCGGCACGCGGGCGCCGCCGCCGCGCTCACCGAGGCCGGCGCCTGGCTGGAGGTCCGCGGCTGGCACAACACCGTCTGGGCGCCCTGGGCGGGCCACCTCGCCATCGCGCTCGCGGACGACGAGCCCGAGCGCGCCCGCGAGTACTCCCAGAAGGCCGTCCGGGACGCGCGCGCCTTCGGCACCGCCTCCGCGATCGGCACCGCCCTGCGACTGCAGGCCCAGGTCGAGGACGGCCAGCAGGCGGTCGAGCTGCTGGAGCAGGCCGTGCTGCACCTCGGGCAGTCCCCGGCCGGCTACGAGCACGCCGTCGCGCTGGTCGACCTCGGCGCCGCGCTGCGCCGGGTCGGGCGACTGGAGGACGCCCAGGAGTACCTGTACCAGGGCATCGAGCTGGCCCAGCACTGCTCCGCGGAGGGCCTGGTCGACCAGGCCCGGCGGGAGCTGGCCAACTACGGCCTGCGGCCCAACCGGTTGGGACTGCGAGACTTCCGGGACACGCTGGACACGCTCAGCGGCCCGGAGCTGGAGATCGCCCAGCGGGCGGTGCAGGGCCTGCCGCCGCAGCGGATCGCCGACGAGCTCGGACTGCACATCAGCCTGGTCAACCGGCGGCTGGCGGCGGTCTACCGCAAGGCGGGCAGCGGGCCGGAGGGGCTGGCCTCGGCGCTCGGGCTGCCGCCGCAGCAGCGGGAGGCGACCCGGCCGGAGGGCGAGGAGTAGGAGTCGGAGTCGGCGGTCTCGCCCGGGGCGGCCGGTCGTCTCACACGTGAGGTGGCCGGTCGTCTGGCGCGTGGCGGTTGCGGTGGTGGTGGCGGCGGTGGCGATCGGTCAGGGCGGCCGTCGCGTACGGGCGGCGCGCGTTGGCGAGGGAGCGCCCTCGCCGGTGCCTCCGTCGCTAGGCTGACGGGCACGGGGCTGCCGCGGTGACCCCTCGACGGACCAGGAAGCGGCGGGCGCCCCAGGCGCGGCCGACAGTGAGGAGCAGGCCATGGCGAGCGAGGCCACCAGCGTTCGGCACGAACCCCTCGACCCCTCGGGCGCGGGTGCCGCGATCGGGCGCTGGACGCTCACGGCCGGCCCGTACGAGGCGAGCGTGCTCACCCTCGGTGCCACCCTGCACACCCTGAGCGCGCCGGACCGTTCCGGTCGTCCCGCCCAACTGCTGCTCGCCACGGACGAGTTGGCGCAGATCCTGGGCCCGGCCCGGCACTACGGCACGGTGGTGGGCCGGTACGCCAACCGGATCGACCGCTCGTCGGTCACCATCGACGGCGAGGAGCACCGGCTCGCCCGGACCGGCGGCGGCATGACCATCCACGGCGGGCCGGACGGCTTCGCGCACCGGATCTGGGCGGCCGAGCCGGTCGAGGGCGGGGTGCGGCTGCGGCTGCACAGCCCGGACGGGGACCAGGGCTTCCCGGGCGCGCTGGACGTCACCGTCGACTACACGCTGGACGCCTCCGGCGAGCTGGTGATCGCCTACCGCGCGGTCACCAACAAACCGACCGTCGTCAACCTGACGAACCACGCGTACATCAACCTTGCGGGTGAAGGCGTCGGCGACGTCCTCGGCCACCTGCTCACCCTGGACGCCGACGAGTACACCCCGGCCGACGAGCGGCAGATCCCGTACGGGCGGACCGAGCCGGTGGCCGGCACGCCGTTCGACTTCACGGTGGCCACGCCGATCGGCAAGTCGGTGCACGACCGGCACCCGCAGCTGGTCGGGCCCGGCGGCTACGACCACAACTGGGTGCTGCGCCCCCGGCCCGCCGACGGCAGTCCGGCGCGGGCGGCGCTGCTGGAGGACCCGGTCAGCGGCCGCACCCTGGAGGTGCTGACCACCGAGCCGGGCATCCAGGTCTACACGGCGAACAAGTTCCAGGGCGCGGTCACCGGCGCGAGCGGCGTCCCGTACGGGCCGTTCGCCGGGATCGCGCTGGAGACCCAGCACTTCCCGGACTCCCCGCACCACCCGGCGTTCCCGAGCACGGTGCTGCGGCCGGGAGAGGAGTTCCGCTCGACGACGGTGCTGCGGCTGGGGACGAACCAGGGGGTCACGGCCTAGCGGGTCGTGGCCTGGCGGCTCATGGCTGCGCGGATCGCGGCTGGGCGGGTCACGGCTGGGCGGGTCGCGGTCGCAGGTCCCGGCGCATGCAGAGCCGGTGCCAGCGGTCCAGGCCGTGCTCGGCCTCCTTGCGGCGGATCCCGCGCAGGCCCGGGGTGACCTCGGCGTCGCTCAGCGGGCGGAAGCCGCAGCGCGCGTAGTAGGGGGCGTTCCAGGGGACCTCGGCGAAGGTGGTCAGGGTGAGTGCCGGGGCGTCGGTGGTCGCGGCGAGGTGCTCGATCAGTGCCCGGCCGATGCCGCGGCGGGCGTGGTCGGGGTGGACGGAGACCTGCTCGATGTGCAGCGCGCCGTCCACCGGCTCGGCCAGCAGGTAGGCGGCGATCGAGCCGTCGGGGGCCTCGGCGGCCAGGGCGACGCCCCGTTCCAGGTAGGACGCCAGCTCCTGCGGGGTCGGGGGTTCGTCCTCGGCGATCTCCGGCATGCCGATCGCGGCGAAGGGAGCACCGGCGGCCCGTTCCAGCTCGGCGAGCAGCGGAAGTTCGTCGCTGGTGACGGCTCGGATACGCATGCGTCCAGTCTGCTGCAAACGGCTTTCAGCCACGCACGGTGGTTCCGTCGGTCATCCGGGGGTGGGGTGAATCGGACGAACAGGGTCAATCGGTGCGGTCATCAACTACCGTGCGGCAACGTCCAGGACACGCGGGTGTAACGATCGCGGTTTCTTGCAGAAACTTTCTGCAAGGACTTTCCGTGGATCTTTCACCGCTGTTAACTTCCTTCCCGAGCCCGACGGCAGCAAAGGTGCGGTCGGCACGAGGCAGCCATTATGCGCCTGTCTCCGAACATCTCGGGCACCCCCACCCTCCCAAGGAGTTCTCATGCGGCGTGGCATCGCGGCCTCTGCCCTCGTTGTGGCCCTCGCGGTCTCGATGGCTGCCTGTGGCAGCAGCGGCTCCAGCTCGAACGGCAAGGCCGACGGGCCGGTCACCCTCACGTACTGGGACACGTCGAACGCCACCAACGAGGCGCCGAACTACCAGGAGCTCGTCAAGAAGTTCGAGGCCGCCAACCCGAACATCAAGGTCGACTTCGTCAACGTCCCGTTCGACCAGGCGCAGAACAAGCTCCAGACCGCCATGGGGGCCAAGGGCGCTCCGGACGTGTTCCGCTCCGAGGTCGGCTGGACCGCCGCCTTCGCCAAGGCCGGCTACCTCGAGCCGCTGGACGGCTCCCCGGCCGCCGCCGACACCTCCGCCTTCCAGCCCAGCCTGATCCAGCAGGCCAAGTACGAGGGCAAGCTGTACGGCGTTCCGCTGGTGACCGACACCCTCGGCCTGCTCTACAACAAGGAGCTGTTCACCAAGGCCGGTATCACCGAGGCGCCCAAGACCTGGGACGAGCTGAAGGCCGACGCCGCCGCCGTCAAGGACAAGGCCGGCGTGGACGGCTTCTGGCTGAAGGCCGCCGACGGCTACTACGCGATGCCGTTCCTGTTCGGCGAGGGCACCGACACCGTCGACGCCGCCGGCAAGAAGATCACCGTCACCTCGCCGGAGGCCGCCAAGGCCGTCGAGACCTACAAGACGATGTTCACCTCGCCCGGCACCGCCAAGGCCGACATCACCACCGACGCCTACGCGCACATGATGGACGCCTTCAACAGCGGCAAGGTCGCGGCGATCATCCAGGGCCCCTGGGAGATCACCAACATCTACAAGGGCTCGGCCTTCGCCGACAAGGCCAACCTCGGCATCGCCGCCGTCCCCGGCGGCTCCGCGGGCAAGGCCGGCGCCCCCACCGGCGGCCACAACATCTCCGTCTACGCCGGTGCCGACAAGGCCCACAAGGCCGCCGCCGAGAAGTTCGCCGCCTTCATGACCTCGGCCGAGAGCCAGGCGTTCATCGCGCAGAAGAACTCCACCCTGCCGACCCGCTCCGACGCCTTCACTGCCGACGTCAAGGCCGACCCGGGCATCGCCGGCTTCCAGGGCATCCTGAACAGCGCCAAGCCGCGCCCCGAACTGCCCGAGTACAGCTCGCTGTTCGCCTCGCTCGGCACCAACCTGGGCAAGGCCGTCCAGGGCACCGGTACCCAGGACGCGCTGAACACCGTCGCCACCGACTACGCCAAGCTCCTGCCGGGCTTCGCCAAGTAGTCCCCGCGCCCGGCCTGCCGGCCGACGGATGACAGTGAACGAATGACAGTGAACGAATGACGGCGAACGGATAACAGCGAACAGATTTCATCATCTGTCAGTTGTCTGCTGTTCGCCGTCATTCGTCGCCCCGGCAGGCCGGGCCCGTCGGCTCCCCCGAGAATCCCCCCGAGAAGGTGCAAACGATGTCAGTCGCCGTGCAGGGCGCCACCGGCAAGGGCAACCGGGAACGCGAGCAGCGTCCGGGCCTGCTGGAACGCGTCAAGCGCTCCTACGCCAAGCACTGGTACGCCTACGCGATGATCGCCCCGGTCGTACTGGTGCTCGGCGCGCTGGTGCTCTACCCGCTCGTCGAGGGCGTCTGGCTCACCCTCACCGACGCCAACAGCCTCAACGTCGCCCGCACGATCGGCGTCAACGAGATCCCGGCCAGCTACAACTTCGTCGGCTTCCACAACTACGCCGACATCCTGTGGGGCCCCGGCTCGTACGACCGCTTCTGGTCGCACTTCGTCTGGACCATCGCCTGGACGGCGATCTGCGTCTTCCTGCACTACACCCTCGGCCTGGGCCTCGCCCTGCTGCTCAACAAGAAGCTGCGCGGGCGCGCCGCCTACCGGCTGCTGCTCATCCTGCCCTGGGCCGTGCCGACCTTCGTCACCGTCTTCTCCTGGCGCCTGATGCTCGCCGACGGCGGCGTCGTCAACGGCATCCTGTCCGCCCTGCACCTGCCCGAGCCCGGCTGGCTCACCGACCCGTGGGCGCAGAAGGCGGCCGCGATCCTGGTGAACACCTGGGCCGGTGTGCCGTTCATGATGATCTCGCTGCTCGGCGGCCTGCAGTCGATCCCGGCCGAGCTGTACGAGGCCGCCGAGATGGACGGCGCCACGCCCTGGCAGCGCTTCCGGTACGTCACCATGCCCGGGCTGCGCACCGTGTCCTCCACCGTCGTCCTGCTCGGCGTGATCTGGACGTTCAACCAGTTCAACGTCATCTTCCTGCTGTTCGGCACCGGTGTGCCCGACGCCCAGCTGCTGGTCACCTGGGCCTACCGCCTCGGCTTCGGCCAGATCCCCCGGGACTACGCGGGGTCCGCCGCGTACGGCGTGATCCTGCTGTCCATCCTGATCGTCTTCACCGCCTTCTACCGGCGCTGGCTCGCCCGCAACGAGCAGGCCAACGGCTGAGGCCCCGGACCCAGTTGACCCACGAAGGCAGGTAACCCCGATGAGCACCACCACCGAACGCCCGGCCCCCGCGGCGACTGCGGCCCCGACTGCCCGGCCGGCCAAGGTCCGCCGCCGCGGCGAGAGCAGCCCGCTGGCCCGGGCGCTGTCCCACGGCACCCTGATCGTGGCCAGCCTGATCGCGCTGTTCCCGGTCGCGTGGATCCTCTTCGTCTCGCTCGGCCCGGACAAGACCGACTACCTCCACCCCGGCCAGATCCTCGACAAGCTCACGCTGTCGAACTACCAGCACGTGCTGTCCGACACCGACTTCTTCACCTGGTTCGGCAACGCCCTGCTGGTCTCCGGCGTCACCACCGTGTTCGGCGTCCTGCTCGCCGCCACCACCGGCTACGCCGTCTCCCGGATGAAGTTCCCCGGGCACAAGCCGCTGATGTGGTCGCTGCTGGTCACCCAGATGTTCCCGATCGCGGTGCTGATCGTGCCGATGTACACGATGCTCTCCGAACTCGGCCTGCTGGACAGCTACTCCGGTCTGATCCTGGTGTACTCGACCACCACCGTGCCGTACTGCGCCTGGCTGCTGAAGGGCTACTTCGACACCATCCCGGTGGAGATCGACGAGGCCGGCCGGGTCGACGGGCTCAGCCCGTTCGGCACCTTCTGGCGGCTGGTGCTGCCGCTCGCCCGTCCGGGCCTGGCGGTCGCCGCCTTCTACTCCTTCCTCACCTACTGGGCCGAGGTGCCGTTCGCCTCGACGTTCATGCTCAGCTCCGACAAGTACACGCTGGCCGTCGGCCTGCAGACCTTCGTCAGCGAGCACGACGCCCAGTGGAACCTGATGGCCGCGACCGCGGTGCTGATCGCGATCCCGTCCGCGGCCTTCTTCTACCTGGTGCAGCGCCACCTGGTCACCGGACTGACCGCCGGTGCCTCCAAGTCGTGACGCCTGACGCGGAAAACCTCGCGCGCAAGGCTCCCCGCTCCTCCGATCCCCAAGGGATACCGTCCATGACCCAGAACCTGGCCGACACCTCCCGGCCTGCCGCCGAGACCGCTCACGAGGCGGCCACCCCGGCTCCTGTGACCGGCGTCGCGTCCAGAGACTGGTGGCGGGACGCGGTCATCTACCAGGTGTACCCGCGCAGCTTCGCCGACTCCAACGGCGACGGCATGGGCGACCTGCCCGGCATCCGCAGCCGCCTGCCCTACCTGCGGGATCTCGGCGTGGACGCCGTCTGGCTCTCCCCGTTCTACGCCTCGCCGCAGGCGGACGCCGGCTACGACGTCGCCGACTACCGCGCGGTGGACCCCATGTTCGGCACCCTGCTGGACGCCGACGCCCTCATCCGGGACGCCCACGAGCTGGGGCTGCGGATCATCACCGACCTGGTCCCCAACCACTCCTCGGACCAGCACGAGTGGTTCCAGCGCGCCCTGCGCGAGGGCCCCGGCTCGCCGCTGCGCGACCGCTACCACTTCCGCCCCGGCAAGGGCGAGAAGGGCGAACTGCCGCCCAACGACTGGGAGTCCATCTTCGGCGGCCCGGCCTGGACCCGCACCGAGAACCCGGACGGCACCCCCGGCGACTGGTACCTGCACCTGTTCGCCCCCGAGCAGCCCGACTTCAACTGGGAGAACCGGGCCGTCGCCGACGAGTTCCGCTCGATCCTGCGATTCTGGCTCGACATGGGCGTGGACGGCTTCCGCATCGACGTCGCCCACGGCCTGGTCAAGGCCCCCGGCCTGCCCGACCTCGGCGGCGCCGACCAGCTCAAGCTGCTCGGCAACGACGTCATGCCGTTCTTCGACCAGGACGGTGTGCACGAGATCTACCGCAGCTGGCGCAAGATCCTCGACGAGTACCCTGGCGAGCGGATCGGCGTCGCCGAGGCCTGGACCCCCACCGTCCAGCGCACCGCCAACTACGTCCGCCCCGACGAGCTGCACCAGGCCTTCAACTTCCAGTACCTGGGCACCGATTGGGACGCCGCCGCGCTGCGCGAGGTGATCGACGTCTCGCTCGACTCGATGCGCCCGGTCGACGCCCCCACCACCTGGGTGCTGTCCAACCACGACGTCACCCGGCACGCCACCCGCTTCGCCAACGAGCCCGGCCTCGGCACCCAGATCCGCACCGCCGGCGACCGCGAACTCGGCCTGCGCCGCGCCCGCGCCGCCACCCTGCTGATGCTCGCGCTGCCCGGCTCCGCGTACGTCTACCAGGGCGAGGAACTCGGCCTGCCGGACGTCACCGACCTGCCCGACGAGGTGCGCCAGGACCCGTCGTTCTTCCGCCAGGCCGGACAGGACGGCTACCGCGACGGCTGCCGCGTCCCGATCCCCTGGTCCGGCACCGAGGCCCCGTACGGCTTCGGACCGGTGGCCGGCGGGCCGTCCTGGCTGCCCCAGCCGGCCGCCTGGGCCGAGCTGAGCGTCGAGGCGCAGACCGGCGACCCGTCCTCCACCCTGGAGCTCTACCGCGGCGCGCTGGCCGTCCGCCGGGCGCAGGCCGACCTCGGCGCCGGCACCGAGGTCGAGTGGCTGGACGGCCCCGAGGGCACCCTCGCCTTCCGCCGCGGCTCCTTCATCTGCACCGTGAACACCACCGGCGAGCCGGTGCGGATCGCGGCCCCGGGCACACTGCTGCTCGCCTCGGTCGACCTCGTGGTGGACGGCGGCGAGACGGTGCTCGCTCCGGACAGCACCGGCTGGTGGGCGGTCTGACGTGGTTGCAATAGGCTCTGGGACCGTGACTACGGCGCGACTCTCAGACATCGCGGCACAGGCGGGGGTCAGCGAAGCCACCGTCTCCCGCGTGCTCAACGGCAAGGCGAACGTCTCCGCCGCCACCCGGCAGACGGTGCTGGCGGCGCTCGACGTGCTCGGGTACGAGCGGCCGACCCGGCTGCGCCAGCGCAGCGCCGGGCTGATCGGCCTGATCACACCGGAGTTGAGCAACCCGATCTTCCCCGCGCTGGCGCAGGTGATCGAGCAGACGCTCAGCCGGCACGGCTACACGCCGGTGCTGTGCACCCAGACTCCGGGCGGATCCACCGAGGACGAACTGGTGGAGATGCTGGTGGACCGGGGCGTGGCGGGCATCGTCTTCGTCTCCGGACTGCACGCCGACACCACGGCCGACCACGACCGCTACGCGCGGCTGTCCGGGCGCGGGGTGCCGTTCGTGCTGATCAACGGGTTCAGCGACAAGGTCGACGCGCCGTTCATCTCGCCGGACGACCGGGCCGCGATGTGGATGGCCGTCCAGCACCTGGCCGAACTCGGGCACGAGCGGATCGGGCTGGCCGTCGGGCAGCGCCGGTACGTGCCCGTGCTGCGCAAGATAGAAGGCTTCACGGCGGCGATGCGGGAGGTGCTCGGGCGCACCCAGGAGGAGGCCGAGAACCTCGTCCACCACACGCTGTTCAGCGTGGAGGGCGGACACGCGGCAGCCGGCGCGCTGCTCGACAAGGGCTGCACGGCGATCGTCTGCGGGAGCGACATGATGGCGCTCGGGGCGATCCGGGCGGTGCGCCAGCGCGGGCTGTCGGTGCCGCAGGACGTGTCGGTGGTCGGCTTCGACGACTCGCCGCTGATCGCCTTCACCGAGCCGCCGTTGACCACGATCCGCCAGCCGGTCGAGGCGATGGCCACGGCGGCGGTGGACGCGCTGCTGGAGGAGGTCAGCGGAAACGCGGCCCAGCGCGGCGAGTTCATGTTCCAGCCGGAGCTGGTGATGCGCGGGTCCACCGGGGCCTGCGCGCGCTGAGCGTCGGCCGTAGGGGCAAGGGAAGGGCCCCGGAGGGCAGTTGCTCTCCGGGGCCCTTCGGCGTGCGCCGGGTCAGCCCTCCTGGGCGGTGGGACGGTCGGCGGTGAGGCGTCGGCCGTCGGCCGCGTCGCCGGTACGGGTCTCGGTGCGGCGGCCGCGGGCCAGGTAGTCGCGCAGGACCAGTTCGACGGCGTCCTGCGGGTTCGTGGTACCGGAGAGCATCATCGCGTCGATCGCGAGGTTCGCGTCGATGGTGACGGTGACCTGGGCCATGTGACTCCTCCTCGGGTGCGGAGCAGCAGCTTGCCCGTTGGGGCGGGGTTTCACCACGGGGATACGCCGGAACCCCCGGGGAGGAGCGACCAGACTCTCCCCGGGGGTGGCGGGTGGTCAGCGTTCGGAGGACGACTGACAGCTGACAGATGTTGAAATCTGTTATCTGTTATCTGTTGTCCGTCAGTCGAAATCCGTCGGCTGTCAGCCGTTCGCCGTGCTCAGACCCGGCCGGCGAAGTCCGGGGCCCAGTTGGCGACGGTCTGCTCGCGCACGCCCGAGCTCGGGTTGGCGGCCTCGACGTACTTGCCGCCGCCGACGTAGATCGCGACGTGGTAGACGCCCGAGTCCTGGCCGTTGTTGGACCAGAACAGCAGGTCGCCCGGCTGCAGGCTGTCCAGCGAGACGTGGGTGCTGGCGGCGGCCTGGTCGGCGGCGACGCGCGGGACGGAGATGCCCGCGGCGCGCAGCGCGGCCTGGGTCAGGCCGGAGCAGTCCCAGCCGCCGTTGCCGGTGCCGCCGTAGACGTAGGCCTGGCCGACCTTGGACTCGGCGAAGGCGACCGCGGCGGCCATGCTGCCGGTGGCGGCCTGGGCCGGGGCCTGGGTCTGCGCCTGGGCGGCCGGCTGGGCGGCCGGGGTCTGGGTCTGGGCCGCCGGCTTGGCGTTCACGGCACCGCCGTTCGCGGACTGACCGGACTTCTGCGAGCGGTTGAACCAGGTGAAGTCCGAGCCGGACTTGTCCGAGGAGGCGGACTGGTCGGTGGAGGCCGACTGCTGGGCCTGGCCGCCGTCGCCGAAGGACAGGTGCTGGCCCGGGTAGATGGTGTTCGGACCGTCGGTCAGGGTGCTGCGGTTGAGGTCGTACAGCCGCTGCCAGCCGCCCTGGACGTTGTGCTTGTCGGCGATCGAGGACAGCCAGTCGCCCTCGACCACGGTGTAGTCGCCGCTCTGGGCCTGCTGCTGGTGCTTCTGCGTCCAGTTGCCGGTGGCGGAGTCGGTGGCGGCCTGGGCAGCGTCCTGGGCGGGCGCGGCCGGCTTGGCGGCCGGGGCCTGGGTCTGCGCCGGCTTGGCGGCGGGCTTGGCGACCGGGGCGGCGGGCGCGGCGGGCTTGGCGGCGGTCGAGGTGTCGACGGACGCCGGGGCGCCACCCTTGGTGAGGCCGGCCTGGACCGAGCACACCGGCCAGGCGCCGGGGCCCTGCGAGGCGAGGACCTTCTCGGCGACGGCGATCTGCTGGTCCTTGGTGGCCAGGTCGGCGCGCGCGGCGTAGGCGGTGCCGCCGAAGGCGGACCAGGTGCTCTGGGTGAACTGGAGGCCGCCGTAGAAGCCGTTGCCGGTGTTGATGCTCCAGTTGCCGGTGCTCTCGCACTGGGCGACCTTGTCCCAGGTGGCGACGGAGGCCGCGGAGGCGGTGCCGGAGACGAGGCACGGGACGGTGAGGCCGACGCCCGCGACGCCGATGGCGGCGATCACGCGGCGGGTGCGGCTGGACAGACGGGTGCCGTTGGTGGGCAGCATGAAGACGCGGTCCTCTCCCACGCCTGCGAGGTGAGCTGTCGGATTCGGGCTGGAGTTGCCCGGCCGCGCGTGAGCGCGGCTTCACCCCTAGCCCTGGACGTTCCGGGGAACGGTCCGGGGCGACTTACCTGTGGGTCCCCCGCTCCTGCCGTGGTGCGTTTTCGCGCTTCCAGGACATCCGACGGCAGGACTCGGCGTTGCGGATGAACTGGGTCCGTGTGGCCACGAACGGGGAGCACGTTAAGCAGACTTAAGTTCAAACTGCAAATAGCTGTGACGCGCATCACGGTTTAGTGGGAACTGCCAAAATGTCAGGTAATCATGATCGTAAATGATCGTTTTTCGGCAATGCTGTTGCGGATGCCCACAACTGTCTTCGCCTCAGGAGTGACGTGACGGTGTGTTGAAGCGCGAAGCGGCGCGCCGTCCGAGCCAGGGGGGTGGCCGCGATTCGAGCGCCGGAGAGTGCGCTCACCATTTCCTTGCAAATGGCGCCAGAACGGACATTCCCTTCATTGCTCGCTTAACTCCTGTAACTCCCGTACGGCACAGGAAAGCAGCAGGAGGGGCAGCAGGAGAGGCAACAGGAGGGGCAACGAGAGAGGCAAAGCGAAGGGCCCGGAACGCAAGCCGTTCCGGGCCCTGTGTGCGCGCCGACCGGCGCGTGGTGTCCTTACTGTCCGGCAGGCGCCTCGGCGGCCGCGTGAGCGCGCCGGGCGCCCTCCACGACCCCCTCGGCCTCGGCGGCGGCCGCCGCCTCCGCCTCGGCCTGCGCCAGCTCCTCCGGGGACGGCGTGGGCAGCGCGGCCAGGTAGGTGGAGGCGATCAGCTGGCCGACGGTCGGGTACGCGCCCAGCGGCGCCGCCGACGGGCAGCCGGTCTCCTCGGCGGCCGTGGCGAGCAGCTCGGAGTCGGCCTCCGGCCCGATCACCAGCGGGGCCAGCGCCGGGCGCTGCGAGCCGGACTCCTTGAGGTGGTTGACGGCCGCGGCCACCGAGCCGGGCACGTCGAGCGCGGCGGCGACGACCGGGACGGCCAGTCGGGCGGCCAGCAGTACGCCGGTGATGCCGGCTGCGGCGGCGGCGTCCTCGCCGCCGACGGTGGTCAGGACCACGCCGTCCGCGGCGGTCGCGATGGCGAACAGCCGGGCCCGGTCGGCGCGGGCCAGCCCCGCCTCGGAGAGTCGCACGTGCACGGCCTCGGCGAGCAGCGGGTGCGGGCCCAGCGCGTCGGTGACCGGCGCGCCGTACTCGGCGGCGAGCGCGTGGAGTTCGGCCAGGAAACCGTGCGGACCGGGCACCAGCGGCACCAGGACGGGCGTCGGCAGCCCGGCCTCGGCGGCCATGGCCAGGAGCTCGGCGACGGTGCGGTCCTCGCCGCCGGCGCCCTCGGCGTAGTCGCCGGGGAGGTAGCCGACCGCGGCCTGGACGCCGTTCTGCTCGCTGCGGACGATGGAGAGCAGCTCCTCGACGACCGAGCGGGACTCGGGCCCGGCGGTCGCGGGCACGGCGAGCACCAGGGCCGGCGCGTTGGCCGGGATCGCGGGGCGCTCGGGACGACGGTGGCGCCCCCGCGCACGGGAGCCTGGAGTGCGGACGGGCAGTGGCGCGCCCGGAATGGCTGCGGTGCTCATGCCGGAGATCGTAGGACATCGGCCCGTCCGGCCTGCAGTCGGCTGCCGTACGGGTTTGGCGCGGTCGCGGTGCGGACCCGGTGTGGCCGCCGTGCCGGTACGGGTGGTTTGCCCACAATCCGGACATTCCTCACCCAACCCCCGTGCGAGCACGGGCCATTGCTTTGACGTGCCCCACGTGGTGCGGCGTTGCGACTGTGGTGCGTGAGATGTCTCACAGTCCGGAGGTCGTCTGACGGAGGGTCACGGTGGCGCGACTCCCGGCATTCGAAGATCAACATTCAGCGGGGAGCCGCTCACGGCGGGTTATCGCGGCTCCGGTGATTCAGTCGACTATGTCCGTTTACGTACCGTCAGGGGAGACCCCGTGAAGAGTTCGGGGCCGCGGGTAAAAGGCCTCGTGCACCTGCAACGTCCCGTGCTGATGCACGTGCACTGCAGCTATCATCGCGTCAAGTGAGGCGTTGTGCCGGGCCGGTACGGGGCCGGTCCGTTCGTTCGGCGGTGCCGGGGGCGCCGCGCTGGACGACAACTCCGGAGCTCTTCGGGAGATTTCTATGCACGACTCGCACGACTCGCAGGACACGCACGGCTCGTACGACACCCACAACGGGATGGCCGCGGCCGATCTCACGGGGGTGGTCTGGCAGAAGAGCCGGCACAGCAACTCCCAGGGCAACTGCGTCGAGTTCGCGGCCCTGCCGGGCGGTGATGTGGCGATGCGCAACTCGCGCTTCCCGGACGGTCCGGCGCTCATCTACACCCGGGCCGAGATCGCCGCCCTGCTGTTGGGGGCCAAGGACGGGGAGTTCGACCACCTGGCGGTCTGACCGGCTGCCGTGCTTCACCATCGGGGGGCCGTCGTGGGTGCCGACACCACGACGGCCTTTGACTTTCCTGCCGTCTTCTCCGCTGTTGCCTTCCCGGCCACCGGCCGGGGCGAACCGCCGACGGGGCCTGGCGGAAGGGCCCGGGGCGTGGTCCTCCCGGGGCTTCCCTCGACCGGCCACTCGGCCGGCTGCCGTACCCGACGCCCTGCCCGACGTCCGAGCTGGCATGGGAGCGGGCCCTCGGCCCGCTGTTCGACCGGCCACGCGCCGCTCGGCGCTAGGCCGAGCGCCGGTGCCGTCCACCGACGTCGACCGGTCCGCCGAGCGCGTCGAGCGCCGAGCGTGCACCGATCTCCGCGTG
Organism: Kitasatospora sp. NPDC034035; assembly: GCF_055575755.1. Taxonomy (NCBI): domain Bacteria; kingdom Bacillati; phylum Actinomycetota; class Actinomycetes; order Kitasatosporales; family Streptomycetaceae; genus Kitasatospora; species Kitasatospora sp. NPDC034035. The sequence goes on from NZ_JBVISA010000011.1 coordinate 262,985, forward strand.
CCCGCCGATCTCCGGGTGTCCGCCGATCTCCGGGTGTCCGTCGAGCGTGCCGCCCGCCGGCTCCGCCTCGAACATGGCCCAGACCACCTTGCCGCTGCCCAGCGGGTGCCAGCCCCAGGAGCGGCTGAAGGACTCCACCAGGTGCAGCCCGCGGCCGGATTCGGCGACGAAGTCCGCTTCCCTGGCCACCGGGCCGATGCTACTCGGGTCGCTCACCGCGCAGACCACCTGGGGTGCGCGGTGCACCAGGCTTATTCGGATCGGCAGCCGCCCGTCCGGGGTCGCCCGTGTGGGAAAGTCGTACTCGCCCTGGGCGCCGCCCGCAGGGTCGGGCCGTGCGCCGATCGCATGCCGGAGCGCGTTCGTCACGAGTTCCGAGGCCACCAGCGCGACGTCGTCGAACAGCTCCGGCAGGCTCCAGCGCCGGAGCGTGGTCCGGGCGAAGTCGCGCGCGGTTCTGACGGCTTCGAAGCGAGGAGCGAGCGTACAGGTGACCACATGGGGGTCAACCGCCAAAGCCGTACCGGTGCTCATGAAGAGCTCCTCCCATAAGGGGGCGGACACGGCTGGACCCGCCGGGGTCATGCCGGTCACCTCCGACTCGCTCGGCCGCTCGGCCGCCCCCTCGACCAGACGCGCGCGCACTCGGCCGCCCGATGGCGCGGGGGGACGCCGTCGGACCGGTGCACGGAGTCGCGCGTGGGGTCGACGCGGAGCCCGCGGGATTGCCAGGGATGTGCAGGTGCACGTGCACCATGGTGGTGTGCGCTCACTGCAGATGCAAGAGTCGATTCACGTGCAGTCGCACTATTGGCATATGCAAGCGCCGGATGCACGTGCATCCTGGTGTGCGGAGTGCAGAACTGATAGGAACATCCGTCAGTATCGGCACCGTGAGCGCTCAACTGATGGCAGACTGTGCGCTGTTTGCCCTAGGTGGAGGTTTCGACCGCATGACCACAGTTCAGCCGGGCGGCGGCTCGATGGTCCGCCGGATCCTCCTCGGCTCGCAGCTGCGTCGCCTGCGTGAGGCGCGCGGCATCACCCGCGAAGACGCGGGCTACGCGATCCGAGCCTCCGAGTCCAAGATCAGCCGCATGGAACTCGGTCGCGTCAGCTTCAAGGAGCGCGACGTCGCCGACCTGCTCAGCCTGTACGGCGTCGACGACGGCATGGAGCGGGAAGCCCTGCTCGGCCTGGTCCGCGAGGCCAACAAGTCCGGCTGGTGGCACAGCTTCAACGACGTGCTGCCGGGCTGGTTCCAGACCTACGTCGGACTGGAGGAGGCCGCCCAGCTGATCCGCACCTACGAGGTGCAGTTCATCCCCGGGCTGCTGCAGTCCGAGGAGTACGCACGGGCGGTTTTCGGCCAGAGTCGGCCGGTCATCAGCGAGGAGGAGGTCGAACGGCGGGTCAGCCTCCGCCTGCGCCGCCAGAAGCTGCTGGCGGAGGGCGCCAGCCCGCGCCTGTGGGCAGTCATCGACGAGGCCGCGCTGCGCCGGCCGGTCGGCGGGCCGAAGGTGATGCGCGGTCAGGTGCAGTACCTGATCGACGTCGCCGAGCAGACCAACGTGGTGATCCAGGTCATGCCGTTCCGTTTTGGCGCGCACGCGGGCGAGTCCGGGGCGTTCACGATCCTGCGCTTCCCGGAGCAGGACCTCGCGGACGTGGTCTACCTGGAGCAGCTCACCAGCGCGCTGTACCTGGACAAGCGGGACGACGTCGACGCGTACATCCAGGTCATGGAGCGGCTCTGCGTGGACAGCCTCACGCCGGAGCGCACCATAGACCTGCTCGCCTCGATCCTGAAGGAGCGCTGACCCGCTGCCGTCCGGGATCCGTGAGGACCTTTCTTCGCGGATCCCCTCGGCAGCGGGTCGCGACCGGTAGGCCGCCCACCCGCCGTCAACCGCGGGCCGGCGGCCTTTCGTGTTCCGGCGGATCGGTCTGCGGTGAGTCGGTCTTCGGTCGGTCGGTCTGCGGTGAGTCGGTCTGCGGCGGGTCGGCCTGGGGTGGGCAGCCGAGGCGCCAGGCCAGGCCGTAGCGGCGGAAGAGGTCGGCCCGGATCGGGGCCAGCGGGATCTCGGCGCCCGGCAGCAGCACCCCGATGCAGCCGCCCATCAGCGCGCTGCGCAGCACCGCGTGCTCGGCGACCGGGTCCGGCGCGCCCCAGTCGCGCAGCAGTCCCTGCAGGATGGCGCCGAGTTGCTGCTGCTCCGGGTCCTGGACGAAGGCGCCGGTGTCCGGGTCGAGGATCAGCGCCAGGTGCGAGCGCATCACCCGGGGGTGGTCCATCGCCAGCCCGAGGACGGCGTCGATGGCGCGGGCCAGCCGGGCCTCGGGGGAGGAGTCGGGCGCCAGTTCCGCCAGCGCACCGGACAGCGACTGGTGCATCATCCGGTGTGTCGCGGCCTGCATCAGCAACCGTTTGCCGTCGAAGTAGTAGGAGAGCAGCCCGCGGGCGAGCCCGGCCCGCTCGGCGATGTCGGTCAGTGTGGTGCCCGCGTAACCACGCTGGTCAACCAGCTCGACGGTGGCCCGCATGATGCGTCGGCGGGAGCGCTGCCGCATCTCCTCATTGACCGAATCACCGCGAGGTGCCATCGTGTCTGCTCCGAACGTTCGTTGGCTCCGGGCCAATATACTTGCGAAGCCGACAGCCGCCCCGCACCGTGCCCCGACGGGTGCCCCCCGGCGGCCGGTACGAAGACGGCCGGCTCCACCAACACGGGGGTTTGGTGGAGCCGGCGCCATTGCCCGAGGGCCTGGAATCGGCCGCGGGCGGGGCCCATGGGGTCAGTGCCCAGTGCTCGGCACTTGGTACTCGGTGCTCGGCACTCAGTGCTCAGTGCTCGGTGAGGGCTCCGGTCCGGGCCACTGTCGGACCCGCTGACGGGTAATCATAGTCGGGCACCGGCGAAGGGATCGCGGCGCGGCGTCGGTCCACCAGCGCTCCGACCGTCGCGACCACCAGCCCGACCAGTGCGACCGCGGTGACGAACACCAACGCCGGGCGGTAGCCGTCAAGTTGGGCCTGCGGGCTGTCCCCGCCCGCGCTGCCGGCCGTGATCATCGCGGTCGCCCCGGCCAGCACCACCGCGGTGCCGACCTGGATCGCGGTGTTCACCAGACCCGAGGCCAGGCCCTGCTCCTCGTCGGCCACGCCGTCGGTGGCGGCGATGTTCACCGAGGGGAAGGCGAGCGCGAAGCCCACGCCGAGCAGCAGCATCGAGGGCAGCACCAGGGCGACGTAGGAACTGTGCTCGTCCAGTCGCAGGAAGAGGGCGAAGGCGCCGACCAGGGCGAGCAGGCCGATCGGCAGCAGCCGCCCGGTGCCGAAGCGGTCCACGATCGGACCCATGAACGGCGCCGAGAGGGCGATGAACGCACCGGCCGGCAGCAGTCCGAGGGCCATCTGCAGGGCCGACCAGCCGAGCAGGTGCTGCAGGTAGAGGGTGACCACGAACTGGAAGCCGCCGTACGCGCCGGTCATCGCGAAGGCGACCAGGTTGGCCCTGGCGACCGAACCGTTGCGGAAGATGCCGAGCCGGACCAACGGGTGGGCGGTGCGGCTCTCGACCAGCAGGAAGGCGGCGGCCAGCGCGGCGACCACGACCATCGAACCGAGCGTGCGCAGGCTCAGCCAGCCGGCGCCCTGCGCCTCGGTGACGGTGAAGACCAGCAGCAGCACGGTGGCGGTTCCGGTGATCGCGCCCAGTACGTCGTAGCCGCCCTTGGCGGGCTCCTCGACCGGGCGGGGGAGCAGGCGGATCGCGAAGACCAGGGCGAGCAGCGCGACCGGGACGGGCATCAGGAAGGTCCAGCGCCAGCCGACCGAGGTGAGCAGACCGCTCAGCACCAGGCCGAGCGAGAAGCCGCTGGCGCCGCAGGTGGTGTAGATCGACAGCGCGCGGTTGCGGGCCGGGCCCTCGGCGAAGGTGGTGGTGATGATCGACAGGCCGGCCGGGGCGGTGAAGGCGGCGCTGACGCCCTTGAGGAAGCGGGCCGCGATCAGCAGGCCGCCGTTGTCGACCAGGCCGCCGAGCAGTGAGGCGGCGGCGAAGACGGCCAGGGCGACCAGGAAGACCCGGCGACGGCCGAGCAGGTCGGCGGCGCGGCCGCCGAGCAGCAGCAGGCCGCCGTAGCCGAGCACGTAGCCGGAGACCACCCACTGCAGGGTGGAGGTGGACAGGTGCAGCTCGGAGCCGATGGACGGAAGGGCGACGCCCACCATCGAGACGTCCAGGGCGTCCAGGAACATGGCGGCGCAGAGCACGATCAGGGTGCCCCAGAGGCGGGGTGTCCAGTGCGGGCCGCTGGTTGACGGGGCGTCGGGTGACGTGACGGTCGCGGTGGTCATGGGGAGGACAGTACATGCACGTGCATTCAATGCAAATGAATTAGATGTGAACGCAATAATTGACGATGCAGGTGCTAGGGTGGCGGCGTGGCTGAACTCGACTCCCCGGCGGAGGCCGGTCTCGTTGCGCAGTGGCGCGAGCTGCTGGCCCGGCACGCTGCGGCCGCCTGCTTGCTCGACCGCGAGCTGGGCGACCGGTTCGGGCTGGGCATGAGCGAGTTCGAGGTGCTGGAGCGCCTCGTCGAGGGCTGCGACGCCGGTGACGGTCACGCGCTACGGGTGAGCGAGCTGGCGCCCACCGTCCACCTCAGCCAGAGCGCCCTCTCCCGGCTGATCGCCCGCCTGGAGAAGGCTGGACTGGTCACCCGGGCGATGTGCGAGAGCGACCGGCGGGGCATCGTGCTCACCCTCACCGAGGCCGGCCGGGAACGCTACGAGCAGGCCAGGCCGCTCCACCGCGAGGTGCTGGAGCTGACCCTCGGCGGCGAGCTCGGCAACGCCGGCGAAGTCCCGTCGGCCTGACCTGGCCGCGCTTGTCTGACTTTGCGTCACATTCCTTCTGTCCGGCCCGGGTTGGCTCAGAGGAGCGAGTGCAGCCCCGGGGCGACGGCCAGCAGGACGACCGCGGCGGGTGCGGCGAGAGCCGCGACGGTGAGCCGCAGCCGGTGCGAGACGGAGAGCCGCGGGCGGCCCGCGAGCAGCCGGTCCACCCGCTTCGGGGACTGCGCCAGGCCGGGCGGGCAGGAGCCGAACACCCCTCGGTCCAGGTTGAGTTCGGCCAGGGCGAGGGCGGTGGTGTGCCGGCCGTGCCGCCGTGCGGCGCGGTCGTCGGCCGCCAGCTCGACCAACTCCGCGACCTGGTCCCGGAAGGCGCTGAACACGCCGACGCCGGGGAAGCCGGAGGCGAGCGCCTGCGCGAACTGCTGCAGCCAGTGGTGCCGGGCCCGGACGTGGCCGCGCTCATGGCTCAGCACGGCCGCCAGCTCCCGGTCGGTCAGCTGCTGGAGGGCGCCGGTGGTGACCACCAGGCGGGAGTCCGGGCCCGGTAGCGACCACGCCTCCGGGCGGACGTTCTCCAGCACCACCAGCCGCTCACGACGGCTCCGAGTGGCCTCGATCGACTCGGGCAACTCCGGCGCCCGGGTCGTCAGTTGGGCGTGCCGGCGGTCGCGCAGCGCCTTCGCCGTACGGACCTCGCGGGTGAGCGCCAGCACCGTCTGGACCCCACCGGCCGCCAGGACCGCTGCGCACAGCCGACCCCAGCCCTCGGCGTCCTGCAGGCCGTACGCGGCCTCCACACCGTGCGGTGCGCCCGAGAACACCAGCGCGCGCAGCTCCGGCAGGGCGGCGGAGGCGGCCAGCAGCAGGCCCAGCGCGCAGGACAGCAGCACCGCCACCACGAGGCACTGCCACACCAGCAGTGCCAGCACCGGTTCGCGCTCCGCCCAGCGGGCCCGGGCCAGCAGCCGGGGCGCGACGGTCGAGAGCAGCAGTCCGAGCAGCAGCAGGCCGATCAGGGCAGGCATCGCGTGGGCTCCCCGAGTACGCACGGAACGCGACAGCGCGCTCCCCGCCAACCTATGCGCTGGCGACGCCCGGTGGAACGGCTTTCGACCGGCCAGTGACCAACGCCACGCGCGCGACCGGGGCTTGGTGTGCGAACGGGGGCGTCACATGGTCAGCAGCATGGCGAACATGCCGATGCCCATGGTGAGCCGGCAGGCCTGCGGCAGCCCGGCGGTGCCGACCGCGAGGGTGCCGGCCGGGGTGCGCAGCAGGCGGCTGCCGGCCCAGACGGTGTACCCGCCGAAGTAGAGGAGGAGGACGCCGGTGAGCAGCGGGACGCCCAGGCCGCCCGCGTGGTGGTGCTGGTGGCCGGGGGACACCGCCATCGCGACGGCCATGTACGTCATGGCGATCGCGCCGACCGCGTGGTGCAGCCGGTGAGCCCGGCCGGCGGGGGCGTGGACGGCGGCGAGCAGGAAGGCGGCGGCGGGGGCGCCGAACAGCGCGGCCCAGACGGCGGCCGGGACGGTGGCGCCGGTGACGGCCATCGCGGCCATGCCGAGCCCCATCAGGGCCTCGGCGGCGTCGGACTCCCGGGCGAGTGGGCGGTGTGCGGCGGACGCGGCGCCTGGGGCACCCGGGACGCCCTGGGCGCAGGGGGAGCGTCGCAGGCGGACCAGGCAGGAGGCGCCGGCCGCTGCGGTGAGGAGGGCGAGGAGCCAGTTGACCAGGATGGGTCCGTGCAACGGCGGCCTCCCGGGGCGGTGGGCGACCGGGGCGGCGAACAACGAACAGCGGTCAGCGAACAGATGATGAAAGCTGTCAGCTGTCGTCTGTCAGCTGCCGCCCGTCATCTGTTCGCCCGTCCATCTGTTCACCTGTGCGCCGACCCGTGCGCGGCGACGGTCGTCCACCCCACGATCACCGCTGCCGACCGGGCGCGGACAGGGCGCGTACGGGGGCGCACAGTGGTGCCCGTCGTGGTGAATGCCCTGGCCGCACACCGGTCGCCCGCCGCCCGGGCTCAGCCCTGGAGCCGCCCCGAGGCGACCACCCGGCTGAGGAACTGCCGGGTCCGCTCCTCCCGCGGATCGCCGAAGACCTGCTCCGGCGGCCCCTGTTCGAGTACCACCCCGTCGTCCAGGAAGCAGACCCGGTCGGCGACCTCGCGCGCGAATCCCATCTCGTGCGTGGAGAGGACCATCGTCATCCCCTGTTCCTTGAGGTCCCGCACCACCGAGAGCACCTCCCCGACCAGTACCGGGTCCAGCGCCGCGGTGATCTCGTCCAGGAGTAGCAGCCGGGGTCCGGTGGCCAGCGCCCGCACGATGGCGACGCGCTGCTGCTGCCCGCCGGAGAGCCGGTCCGGGTACTCTTGCGCCTTGGCTGCCAGCCCGAGCCGGTCGAGCAGCTCGAGCGCCCGCGCCTCCGCCTCGGCCCGCGCGACCCCGTGCACCCGGCGCGGCGCGAGGGTGATGTTCTCCAGCACGGTCATGTGCGGGAACAGGTTGTACGACTGGAACACCACCCCGATCCGGCGCCGGACGGCGTCCTCGTCCGCGCGCGGATCGGTGATCTCCTCGCCGTCCAGGAAGATCGCGCCGTCGTCGATGCCCTCCAGCAGGTTGACGCACCGCATCAGCGTGGACTTCCCGGAGCCGGAGGCCCCGATCAGCGCCGTCACCGAGTGCTCGGGCACGGCGAGGTCCACGTCGCGCAGCACCACCTGGGTGCCGAAGGTCTTGCGCACCGATTCCAGCCGGAGCACTTCCGCCGTCACACCGCACCTCCCTGGAGCTGCCGACGGTTCATCCGCGCGGTCAGCCAGTCGGCGAACCGGGTCAGCGGAATGGTCAGCACGATGAACACCAGCCCCGCGAGCAGGTACGGCGTGAAGTTGAAGGACCGGGACGCGATGATCTTCGCCGCGTACACCGCGTCGATCGCACCGCCGATCGAGACCAGCCCGGTGTCCTTCTGAAGGCTCACCAGGTTGTTGAGCAGTGGCGGAACCACCCGGCGGACCGCCTGCGGCAGCACGACGTACCGCATGGCCTGCGCGTTGGTCAGCCCCAGTGACCGCGCTGCGGCCCGCTGGCTCGGGTGCACCGACTCGATGCCGGAGCGGAACACCTCCGACACGTACGCCGAGTACGTCAGGACCAGCGCCGCCCCGCCCAGCAGGAGCGGATCGGTGGTCACCCCGGTCAGCCGCAGCGCCGGCACCCCGGTGATCATCACCAGCAGGCAGATGATCATCGGCAGCCCGAGGAAGAAGTCCACGTACGCGGTGGCCAGCAGCCGCACGGGCAGGAACACCGGCCCGCGCAGCGTCCGCAGTACCGCGAGCAACAGGCCGAACACCAGGATCAGCACCCCGCAGCCGAGCATCAGCTCAAGGTTCACCCGCAGCCCCTTCAGTACCTCGGGCAGCGCCTGTCGGGCGTATCCGAGGTTGAAGAAGGTTCGCCGAGTCACTTCCCAGCCGGGGGAGTTGACGATCAGCAGGTAGAGCGCGGCCGCCGTCACCAGGGTCGACGAGGCGGCGATCAGCGCCGAGCGGCGGGCCCGGGCGCGCCGGTACGCCTCGTGCGCGAGGCGCCGCTCGGACGGGCGGTAGCCGTCGTCCCCTTCTTCCACGCGCTTCGCGAGTGCCGCGGCTCCGGTTGCCGTCGCGTCCCCGCCCACGCCGGGGCTCGTCTCCCCGCCCACGCTGGGGCTCGTGTCTGCGCTCACTTCAGCACCGGCGCCGAGACGGCGTCGGAGAGCCACTGCTTCTCCAGCTTCGCCAGCGTGCCGTCGGAGCGCAGCGCGTCCACCGCCTGCGACACGCAGCCGGTCAGCTTGGAGCCCTTGTCCAGCACCAGGCCGAACTGCTCGCCCTGTGAGGCCGTCTCGAACTGGCCCACCACCTGGGCCTCCGGCACCTCGGCACCGGTGATGTAGAAGGCGGTCGGCAGGTCCACCACCAGGGCCTCGATCTGCCCGTTCCTCAGCGCGGCCTTGGCCAGGTCGTTGGAGTCGAAGACGGCCGGCTGGCTGCTCGGCTTGATGACGCCGGTGATGGTGTCCAGGCTGGTGGTGCCGACCTGCGCGCCGAGCTTGGCGCCCTTGAGGTCGGCGATGCTCTTCGCACCCGCCGCCTTGGAGTTCTTCAGCGCGATGACGGCCTGGCGCACGTCGTAGTAGCCGGAGGAGAAGTCCACCGCCTGCTTGCGCTCGTCGCTGATCGACACCTGGTTGATGTCGAAGTCGAAGTCCTTGGCGCCCGGCGCGGTCGCCTTGCCGAACGGCGCGACCACCCAGCTGACCTTGTCCTTCGGGTAGCCCAGCTTCTCCGCCACCGCGTAGGCCACGGCCGACTCGAAGCCCTTGCCGTTCTCCGGCTTGTCCTCGGAGAACCAGGGGTCGTACGCGGGCTTGTCGGTGCCGACGGTCAGCGTCCCGGCCGTACGCGTCGCCAGCGCCCCCGGTGCGCAGCCCGCCGCCGTGCCGGCCGCGCCGGAGGCGGCGTCGGACGTCGAGTCCTGCGGGGCGCACGCGCTCAGCGTGGCCGCGGCGGCGACCAGCGCGGCGAGGGACAGTACGGCGGACGGCTTGCGGAGGGTCATGGCGGGGCTCCAGAGGAAGGACCGGGAGTGACAGGTCGGGAGTGACAGGTCGGGAGTGACCGTGTCGGTTGGGACGGGTCGGGAGTGACAGGTGGGTTGGGACAGAGGGGGCGCGGCGGGGCGGGCCGGGTCCCGGCGGGTCACTTCCCCCCGGTGGCGGCGCCGGAACACACACGGCATGGTCGGCGTACGGGCCCACGTCCGCGGTCCCCCCGGGCCGGATCGACAGCAGTCGGGTCGACAGCGGCCGGACAGCGGCCGGTGGCCGGATCAACAACAGCGGCGACAGCGACAGCAGAGACCGCGCGCGCGGCAGCGACAGCAGAAGCAGGCGTGCCGGCGGGAGGGCGCGCGGAACGGGCTGTCGTGGCCTACGGGCACCGTGATCACCGCCGGGAGCATGCCGGGAGGTTCGCATCAGACCTGCGCATCTGTCCAGAACATCCAGATCACCGTCCACATGCCGGACATCGGGCCTCTCGGCGCAGGTTTTCGGGCCTGAGGGGCGGCTCGCCGCAGCTTTGCCGGTCCGGACCCCCTTGAACGGGAGAACCTTTCGTACTTATGGTGTCCCCGTTGAAATAACTCCTGTCGAAGTGAGTCCACGATGCAGAATCTTTCGCCAAGGCTCGCTGCGGCGGCCGACGCCCCGGTCTCGACCTTCGCCGGCCACCCGGCCTGGCTGCGTCTGAAGGAGGCTGTCGAGGCGCTGCGCCCGCTGCAGTCCAAGGACGGCTCGATCGACCTGGCCGCCGTCCAGCGGCACACCGTCGACCCGCTGGTCGCCACCGTCCGTGCGGCCGTCGAGGAGCTCGCCCCGAACTTCCCGCACGACGCCGCGTACCTCGCCGCCATCGACGCGGACCTCGCCAAGTGGGCCGACACCGGCTACCGCGAGCCCGACTTCCTGGACTCGCTGCTCGCCTTCCAGCCCGCCGACCAGCGCGAGGACGGCCTGGAGCACCTGGTCGTCTTCCCGATGTACACCCAGAACGGCAACCCGAACCGCAACCTGGAAGCCGTCCTGCTGCGCGTCGTGTGGCCAGACTGGCTGGCCGAGCTGGAGCGCACCCGCTTCGACAACCCGATGTTCGTGCCGATCACCTTCACCGACTTCACGGCCGGCTACGACACCAACTCCGCCGTGCTCTTCCCCGAGACGGTCTCCGTGCGCAAGGCGCCGGAACGTTTCACCTGGGGCGGCATCTTCTGTGACCGCGAGGCCGCCCGCTTCCGCGCCGTCTCCACCAGCGCCGTCCAGCAGCTCGGCCTGGAGATCCCGGCCGACGCCGAGGGCCTGCTCCAGGACCAGCAGCGCGCGCAGGAGACCTTCGTCCTGTGGGACCTCGTCCACGACCGCACCCACAGCCACGGCGACCTGCCGTTCGACCCCTTCATGATCAAGCAGCGCAGCCCGTTCTGGATGTACGGCCTGGAAGAGCTCCGCTGCGACCTCACCACCTTCAAGGAGGCGGTGCAGCTCGAGGCCGAGGGCAACCCGCACGCCCGCGACGTCCAGTACGCGATCCTCTTCGACCGCATGTTCCGTTTCCCGGTCAGCGGCGACCGCGTGCGCAACTACGACGGCCTCGGCGGCCAGCTCCTCTTCGCCTACCTGCACAAGCACGACGCGCTGCGCTGGCGGGACAACCGCCTCACGATCGACTGGGAGCGCGCCCCGCAGGTCACCAACGGGCTCTGCGCGGAGATCGAGAAGCTGTACCGCGACGGCATCGACCGGCCCAAGCCGGCCCACTGGATCGCCGCCTACGAGCTGGTGTCCGAGTACCTCACCCCGCACCCCGCCTCCACCTGGGCGAAGGGCCCCGAGTCCCTCCCGCTCGACATCACCGACGGCAAGGCCCTCAACAAGGCCCTGTGCGACGCCGTGCTCCCGGACGAGTTCCCGCTGAGCATGTTCTACGAGGCCCTCAACAAGAAGCTGAGCGGCGTCATCGCCTCCACCACCGGCATCACCGGTAACGGCATCCAGGGAGCAGCAGCGTGACCACCTCTTCCAACGCCCCGCTGGCCGACAAGGTCATCGCCGTCGCCGGAGCCAGCGGCCCGGCCGGCCGCGCGGTGCTGCGCCGCCTCGCCGCCGACGGCGCCACCGTGATCGGTGCCGACATCGACGCCCAGCGCCTCGAGTCCGCCCTGGACGCCACCCGGGTGGCAGTGCGCGGAGCCAAGGTCAGCGGCCAGGTCATCGACCTGCTCGACCCGCAGGAGGTCCACGACTGGGCCGACCACCTGGAGTCCGAGCACGGCCACGTCGACGGCCTCTTCCACCTCGTCGGCGGCTGGCGCGGCAGCAAGACCTTCTTCGACAGCCGACTGGACGACTGGGACTTCCTGCACGACACCGTCGTGCGCACCCTCCAGCACACCTCGCTGGCCTTCCAGCCCGCGCTGGTCCGCAGCTCCGCCGGCCGCTACGCGATGATCTCCGCCTCGGCCGCGCACAAGCCCACCGCCGGTGGCGCCGCCTACGCGGCCGCCAAGGCCGCCACCGAGGCGTGGACCCTCGCCATGGCCGACTCCTTCAAGAAGGAGACCACCTCCCCGGACGGCGAGCCCACCGCAGCGGCTGCGATCCTGGTGATCAAGGCGTTGGTCAGCCCCGAAATGCGGGCCGAGAAGCCGGAGGCGAAGTTCGCCGGCTTCACCGACACCGCCGACCTCGCCGACCACCTGGCGGGCCTCTGGGACCGCCCCGCAGCAGAACTGAACGGACAGCACCTGTGGCTGACAGCCCGATGACCGACCTCACCCGTACGGACGCGGTACGGCGGCACGACCCCGCCGTCCGCGGCTTCGCCAGCGACAACTACGCCGGCGTGCACCCGGAGGTCCTCGCCGCGGTCGCCCTCGCCAACGGTGGCCACCAGGTCGCCTACGGAGAGGACGACTACACGGCCCACCTCCAGGACGTCTTCCGCCGCCACTTCGGCGAGAAGGCCGAGGCCTACCCCGTTTTCAACGGCACCGGCGCCAACGTGGTCGCCCTCCAGTCGCTGCTCCCGCGCTGGGGCGCGGTCGTCTGCGCCGAGAGCGCCCACATCCACGTGGACGAGGGCGGAGCCCCGGAGAAGATGGGCGGCATCAAGCTGCTCACCGTCCCCACTCCGGACGGCAAGCTCACCCCCGAGCTGCTCGACCAGCAGGCCTGGGGCTACGGCGACGAGCACCGCGCGCAGCCGCTCGCGGTCTCCATCACCCAGAGCACCGAGCTCGGCACCCTCTACACCGTCGACGAGATCCGCGCGATCACCGAGCACGCCCACCAGCTGGGCATGCTCGTCCATGTCGACGGCTCCCGCCTGGCCAACGCGGCCGCCTCGCTCGGCCAGCCGCTGCGCGCCTTCACGACCGACGTGGGCGTCGACGTGCTGTCCTTCGGCGGGACGAAGAACGGCCTGCTGTTCGGCGAGGTCGTGGTGGTGCTCAACCCCGAGCGGGTCCGCAACATCAAGTACCTCCGCAAGACCTCGATGCAGCTGGCCTCGAAGATGCGCTTCGCGTCGGTCCAGTTCGAGGCCCTGCTCTCCGGCGACCTCTACCTGCGCAACGCCGGCCACGCCAACGCGATGGCCAGCCGCCTGGAGGCTGCGGTCCGGAACATCGACGGCGTCGAGGTCGTGCGTCCGGTCCAGGCGAACGCGGTGTTCGCGATCCTCCCGCGCGAGGTGAGCGAGCGGCTGCAGAAGCGTTACCGCTTCTACTTCTGGAACGAGCACACCGGTGAGGTGCGCTGGATGTGTTCCTTCGACACCACGGAGGCTGACATCGACGCCTTCGCGGCGGCCATCGCCGAGGAGATGGGCCGCGCCTGACGGTGCTCGAACAACGAATCGCCCCTGCCCGGGACCCCGGGCAGGGGCGATTTGCATGTGGCGGGCCCGTCCCCGTACAGTTCCGGAGTCGCCGCGGGAGACCGGGGCGGCAAAGCGGAAAGCGAATCCGATGAATGAAACTCCGGAAAACGGAGCGGAAAACATCTGATAAGCTTGAAACACGAAAGAACGAAGCCCGGAGGGCCCGCTGGAAGGCGGTCCGAAGGAAGCGTCCGTTCCTTGAGAACTCAACAGCGTGCCAAAAGTCAACGCCAGATATGTTGACATCCCCGGCCTCAG